>JABITU010000196.1 GCA_018668195.1 Tateyamaria sp.
GTTCAACATTCCAAAAGACGCAAGACTGGACACGGACTAAATGAAGTGGACGTTCACTCGAACTAATGTTTACGGACGCTATGCAAACAAAGCAGTCTTGTGCGGCTGCGGCTATTGCTGACGCAGCATTCGTTCGCACTCACAGCAGGTGATGCTCTGCGTTGCGGCAGTTGTCGTCAGACCGGCCATTTGCAGACATGGTTCCGAGCGGAACCAATAATGTACTTTCGCTGCGGCCGAGACAGGCACGAAAGACGCGGGCTAAGCGGCCTTTTGCTGGCGCGGCGATTGCGCATGCAGCACATCCTCGCAGTTGCAGCATCTTTTTACTACAAGGCGGCCTGTCGCGTTGAAGAAGCTGTCCGGTACTACACATTTGGAGGGAGTTTCAAACCCATAATTGACGATGGATTGACCCAAAAATCCGGATAATGGATCTTAGGCTGAAAATTGATATTCAATCCCAGAAAATGCATCTTCACCAAAGCCATAGGCAAACTTCAGGCCGTATGGGCCAGCAGTTACACCGTGCTCCGCATTTGCGGGTATGAATACAGCGGAACCGGCTGAAATATGCAGAGGCTGCCCGTCCATCATGACAACGCCTGATCCCTCAAGACAGAAGTAGAACTCTGGCGGTGCATGGCGGTGCAGGTGCAATACACCGTTTGCGGGAAACGTCGCCACGCCCAGCACCAAGCCGTTTGACGACGTCTTGTCACCTGATATCAGGGTCTGCCATGTAACATCACCAAAAACGGGATCAAAGCCGCCCTCGACAGGCTGATCTTCCAGGACAGTGACAAAGCCTGTGGGGTTGTCATTTGCCACTGCTGGGACAAAATCGAAATCTACGGCGGCTTCGGTCAAAGTTGATACAGACATGAGGCATTTTCCTGAGGATAAGTGTTGATCTATGCCGCAGATATCCACCACTTGCACAAAAAGTAAAAACGATGAAACGTGCAATTTATAAGCAAATATTTTTGGTGATAGGCCACGTTGGAAAAGCAGATTAATCTCACGTGGCTTCGCACTTTTGAAGCCGCCGCCCGACACCTGAATTTCACTGAGACAGCGTCGGAGCTGGGACTGACCCAAACAGCCGTCAGCCTGCACATACGGTCATTGGAGGAGCGGCTCGGCAGCCGTTTATTTCACCGGCGCGCCCGACACCTATCCTTGACCGAAATCGGACAGGCCTATGTGCCCACGGTACGACAATCCTTGTCGGACATCGGTCTTGCAACCACGAGTCTGTTCGGGACCGCAACAAGCCGGATGATCACTTTGAAAGCTCCGATATCCACATCAGCCCTTTGGCTCGCCCCCCGTTTGCCGAAATTCAGACACATGCATCCGGATATTGAACTGCGTCTGGTGTCGAACATTTGGACAGACGCGACAGGGTTCGAGGACGTCGATGTCGAATTGCGTGTGGGTCGAGGCGATTGGACCGATACGCCTTCGGAAAAACTCTCGGATGAATACATTGTCCCGATATGCGGGATCGATTTGGCCAAGACTGTCACGAGGCCAGAAGACCTCCAGAACGGGCCGCTTATTCGGATTCTAGGACAAGAGGCGGATTGGGGACGATACTTTGCGGCTCATGAAATTGCAATGCCAACAGGTGTTTCTGAATACTTCGTCGATACCATGACAGCGGCGATCGAGCTTGCCACAATCGGTGGCGGCTATGCCGTTGTGATCAAGCGGCTGGTGGATATGGCGAATGCAGCGCGCCCTCGCGTCGGGGTCGTTGGGGAGGCGGTCCCGATTCCAAACGCACACTATCTCATGCGGCCCCGGTCAAAACGCTCCAAACGGCCGGAGGTATTGTTGTTTGAAAACTGGCTGCGAGAAGAATTTTCTGAGGACGCCGTTTTTGAATCGTTGACCGGTTCCCCAGAGAATATCCAAACTCATCTCTGACATAATTAAGACTGGTCACATGCGTAAATTCAGCGAAAGGCTACATTGTCCGTAGCCTTCAAGCGCACCGCAATGGCCATGCCAGGATTTGCGTGAATGGCCGGTCTCTCAGGTGCAGGGCGAAAAGCGGACCGGAGCACAAAGTGAGTGCTGCTCCGGCCTACTGTGATCAGGCGGCAGCCGCCTCCGGCAGTGCGACGACGGCGATCATTTCTACGCGCATGCCGGGGCGCGCAAGCGATGTGCCACCGGTCGCACGTGCCGGTGGGGAGTCTGCGCTGACCCACGCGTCCCAGACTGCGTTCATGCCTTGGAAATCTGCCATATTTGCCAGCCAAATCTGCACTGATGCAATGTCGGATTTCGTCGCACCAAGATCGGCAACCACTTTGTCCAGATGTGCCAAAACCTGCTGTGTCTGGGTTTCAATGTCAGCGGTCAGATCATCTGGCACTTGGCCCGCGAGAAACGCGATATTTCCGATGGTAACAGCTTGGCTCATACGAGGGCCGGGGTTGAGGCGGGAGAGTGTCATGACATTTCCTTTGTTA
>JABITU010000197.1 GCA_018668195.1 Tateyamaria sp.
TCAAAGAAAAATCCCAAGACGAACTGCGCGCTCAGCTGACCAAAGCCCGTGATCTATGCGCGGTCCATGAGGCGGTGCTGGTGGTCAATGATCACTGGCAGCTTGCCATTGATCTGGGCTGTGATTGGGTCCATCTGGGCCAGGAGGACCTTGACGACGCGGACATTGACGCGATCCGTGCGGCGGGTCTCAAGCTTGGGATTTCGACCCATGACAAGGCCGAACTTGCCCGCGCATTGGCGTTGAACCCTGATTACATCGCACTTGGCCCGATCTATCCGACGATCCTGAAAAAGATGAAATGGCATCAGCAGGGCATAGATAAACTCTGCGTGTGGAAAGACCTCGTGGGCGATATTCCTCTAGTCGCCATTGGCGGGATGAGCACGGACCGCGCTTCGGGGGCGTTTGATGCCGGGGCGGATGTTGTCGCGGCTGTCACGGACATCACGCTGCACGATGATCCAGAGAGTCGCGTCAGGGAATGGCTGAAGGTCTGCGGATGAGCCGCTACGCCCGCCAAACTGCGGTGCTGGGAAGTGCCGCGCAGGATCAGTTTGCAAGAGCGTCTGTCCTTGTCATCGGTGGCGGCGGTCTGGCCGCGCCTGTGATGCAATACCTCGTGGGCGCGGGTGTCGGACAAATCCGAATTGCGGATGCAGATGTCATAAGCCTGTCCAACCTGCACCGCCAAACGCTGTTTCGCGAGGCTGATATTGGCTTGCCAAAGGTCGATGTGATCGCGAGTGCGATGACCGCATTGAATCCCGACACGACCATTGAACCTGTTCATCAGCACGTCGACCCAGCTAACATTGCAGCCCTTTGCGAGGGCATGACACTGATCTTGGATTGTGCAGACAGTTTCGCGGTCAGCTACATCGCGTCAGATCATTGTCTTGCGACGCAGCAACCGCTGATCAGCGCCAGCGTGGTGGGCAGCGACGGCTATGTGGGGGGCTTTTGCGGGGGAAAGCCCGGGCTGCGTGCTGTCTTTCCCGATCTGCCGGACCAGCTTGGGTCTTGTGATACCGATGGCGTGCTGGGGCCAAGTGTCGGTGTGATCGGCAGCCTTCAGGCACAAATGGCGATGGCGATCCTGACGGGTGATAGGCAAAGCTTGGGACAGCTTGTGACCTATGATGCGCATGCGCTGCGGTTTGGCGGGTTCCGCTTTGACACGGCGGCTGACCCTGCGCCCAGCCCCGCCTTTATCGCTCCGCGCGACATCGCCGCAACTGATTTTCTGATCGACCTGCGCGCGAGCGGCGAACAGGGACCGGACCTACCGCACGCAATTCGTTATGCCGTGTCCGACTTTGGGCCAGATGGCCCCACACCACACGAGAACCAACGTGCCGTTCTGGCCTGTCGATCAGGCCTGCGTGCCTGGCAGGCGGCGGAGCGGCTTTCACAACACTGGCAGGGCGAGATCAAACTTCTTGCCCTAGGAGGGTAAGGAGACCCATATGAAACACCTCATCGCCGCAGCGGCACTATTGGTCGCGACACCGGCACTGGCGCAAGACAAGATGACCTTGTTACTGGACTGGTTCATCAACCCCGATCACGGACCAATCATCGTAGCCGAAGAGCTGGGCTATTTCGCCGATCAAGGTCTCGAGATCGAAATCATCCCCCCCGCCGATCCGTCCGCTCCGCCGAAACTGGTAGCGGCTGGCCGAGGCGACATTGCCGTGAGCTATCAACCCAGCCAGCATTTGCACGTGGCTGAAGGCTTGCCGCTGATCCGGGTGGGCACGTTGGTGGCGACGCCGCTCAACTGCCTTTTGGTTCTCAAAGACGGCCCCATTCAAGAGATCAGTCAGCTTAAGGGCGGCACGATTGGCTTTTCCGTAGCGGGCGTCGAAGAGGCCGTTCTGAGCGCGATGTTGAACCGCCACGGTGTCACGCTGGATGATGTTGAGATGGTCAACGTGAACTTCTCGCTCAGCCCGTCTTTGATGTCGGGACAGGTCGATGCGGTTATCGGTGCGTACCGCAATTTTGAGCTGAACCAGATGGAGATCGAGGGCGTTGAGGGCCGCTGTTTTTACGTCGAGGAAGAGGGTGTGCCGACCTATGATGAATTGATCTACGTGGCGAACCCCGACCGGATGGACATTGATCAGGTCCGCCGTTTCCTGCGTGCAACAGAACTGGCAACGCAATACATCGTCAATAACCCGGAAGCATCTTGGGAGCTTTTCAAAGGCTACGCGCCTGAACTGGACGACGAACTGAACGCCAAGGCTTGGGTCGACACGCTGCCCCGCTTTGCCTTGCGCCCCGAAGCGCTTGATGAAGGACGATATACAAGGTTCGAAGCGTTTCTGGCCGATAGTGGTCTTGTCGAGGGCACGCGCCCAGTCTCGGCCCTTGCGGTCGATTTGGGGGCGGAATGAACTTCGGTAATACCTTCGCGGCTTGGCGGGATAACACCCCCGTCTGGTTCGCCTATACCCGTCACGCGTTTGTGCATGGCTTGGGCGACGGCACGCTGCCGCACGCCGCCTTCCTGCATTACCTCAAACAGGATTACGTCTTTCTGATCCACTTTTCGCGAGCTTGGGCTTTAGCCATCACCAAGGCAGATACGGTTGAGGAAATGCGCTTGGCCGCAGGCACTGTGAACGGGCTGATCAACGAGGAAATCGCGCTACACATCAAGACCTGCGCGGAAGCTGGTATCGATGAGGCTACACTGTTTGCCACGCAAGAACGCCAAGAAAACCTAGCCTACACTCGCTATGTTCTGGACGCGGGTCATTCCGGCGATCTATTGGATTTGCTGGCTGCTTTGGCACCCTGTGTCATGGGCTATGGTGAAATTGGCAGCCAACTAGCAGCAACCAAGACCTCTGACACCTACGCAGAGTGGATCAACACCTATGCAAGCGCCGAGTATCAGCAGGTTTGCCACGATGTAGGCGTGCTCATTGACGGGGCCGTTGCGCGGCGTTTGGGCAACGATCCGATGGCTAGCCCCCGTTGGGCCAGTCTTCAGGCGCAGTTCGCGATGGCGACACGGTTAGAGGTGGGGTTTTGGGATATGGGGCTTGATCCGTGAACCAGCCCTCGCGCATGACAGGATCGGCAGCAATCGATGGCACGCCGATCTTTTCGCGGCTGGACTTGACCCTGACACTGCACAGCTGGACCTGCCTGCTAGGGGCAAGTGGGGTGGGAAAATCCACCGTGTTGCGCCTCTTTGCCGGTCTGGCAGAGGGTGTTACCTTTACTGGAGACCTTAGCGTTCCGGGTCGCGTTGCGATGATGGCGCAGCAGGATTTGTTGCTGCCTTGGTTGAACGTATTGGACAACGTACTGGTCGGCGCACGCCTGCGGGGGGAACGTCCGGACAAAGACCGCGCCCGCGAGAGGCTGGTGCAAGTCGGCTTGGCGGATCATGCTGACAAATTGCCCGCCGCGCTGTCTGGCGGCCAACGTCAACGGGTGGCATTGGCCCGCACTTTAATGGAAGACCGCGCAATTGTGTTGCTGGATGAACCGTTTTCAGCGCTTGACGCGCTGACCCGTGCGCAGATGCAGGAACTGACGGCCGAGCTGTTGACGGGCCGCACAGTGTTGCTGGTCACCCATGACCCGAACGAAGCCGCGAGATTGGGCCAGAAAATTCTGATCATGACGCCATCAGGACTTGTCGAGGTTGCCGCCCCATACACCCCTATCCCGCGCGACATCCACGCACCAGATGTGCTGCGCACGCAAACAGATCTGTTTGACCAACTCAGGAGACCTACATGAGCGCCACCCAACATTTGCAATCGCTTGTCGCACAAGACTGGCACGCCGCGACGCATCATCCGTTCACCAATGCCTTGGCCGATGGGACCCTAAGCCGTGACAAGATGGCGGGATACTTGCAACAGGATTACCAGTTCATCGAAGGGTTTGTGCGGCTGTTGGCATCCGCCGTGGCCCATGCGCCCACATTGGCCGATGCCGTGCCGGGCGCGCAATTTCTGGGATTGATCTGTGGTCCCGAAAATACCTATT
The DNA here is from genome assembly GCA_018668195.1 of Tateyamaria sp. The sequence continues at coordinate 4,021 of JABITU010000197.1, forward strand.
TCCTGCGGTCTATGCAAACTCTCGAGGTTCCGCCGACCGCGCCCGCATCACCCGAGACGATCGCGTTCCAACAGCTGATGGATCAAGCCCGCCGCTCGGGGCGCTATGAGATTATGCTGTCGGTTCTCGTGGTTGCCGAATGGATTTATCTTGATTGGGCTACCCCGTTTGAAGGCCGCGCAGATGATCTGCCGTTTTGGTTGGGAGAATGGATAACTCTGCATTCCGGCGATGGATTTGCGCAGGTCGTCGCCTATTTGCGCGATCAACTGGATACCGCTTGGGACACGTTGGACGACGACGCGCGCACTCTGGTCACCGCGACCTTCGCTGAGGCGGTACGGTTGGAGCGCGCGTTCTTTGACGCGTCCTGGGCTGGCTTCGCGGTCGCAAAATGACCGGTTGGCGGGCAGGCATAGCGGCGACCTGTCTGGTGTTGGTGCTTTGGCAAACGGTGATCTGGACCACAGGTGTCGCCCGTTTCATCCTGCCGCCCCCGGCACTGGTCGCCCAAACAATCTGGGAAAGCCGCGCGCTTTTGACGGAGCACGCGGTTGTCACGATGGCCGAAGTGCTCATCGGTCTCCTGCTAGGTGCCGCACTTGGGTTCGTGTCGGCCATTGGGCTGGTCGCATCACCAACGGTACGCGCACTGGTACGACCCATCTTGGTTTTCAGCCAAGCAGTGCCAGTGTTTGCATTGGCACCTATCTTAACCCTTTGGCTGGGCTTTGGCCTTTGGTCCAAGATCACGATGACCATAATCATCATCTATTTCCCCGTTACGTCATCGTTTTTCGACGCCCTGATGCGCACGAACCGCGACTGGATCGGTTTGGCCAAAGTGATGGGCGCAAGCCCCGCACGGATCATGTGGCATATCCGCGTGCCTGCGGCCTTGCCGGGCTTTGCATCCGGCCTGCGATTGGCTGCGGTTTACGCGCCAATCGGTGCGATCATCGGCGAATGGGTTGGGGCCTCAAAGGGATTAGGATATCTGATGCTTTTGGCAAATGGACGCGCCAAAACTGACCTGATGTTTGCCGCCCTGATCGTGCTTGCGGTTCTGACGATTCTGTTGCACGCAGCCGTGAACAAGCTGTGCGAAAAAACAATGGACCGTCCGGAGGGGTCTTGATTGGCGCACACTGAAAGCCACTTCAATTGACTGGTCTGATTACAAACGCTGCGTCAGCGAATATGGAAAAGCCAAAGACACCTCTGTCCGCGCTCTTCGGCTTCACATCCGCCGCAGTTCGCATGAATGACTGGTTTCTCTGCCGCGCAGCGGCGTAGAAATTCACGTTGTTGCAGCAACTTCCGCGCTGCGAGCGCACGCAACACAAAATCAACAGGTCCGGTGTGGGCTCTGAGCAGCCATTCGCTGCAATACGATTAAATGTCTGCTTTGCGTATAGTGCGCCAAGTGCCCTGTAAATCTTGATGCACAACCCAAAATAGCCTCCACCCTTTCTTCGGTGGAGTTTTTTTAAGCTTTGCGTCAGTTGAAA
>JABITU010000198.1 GCA_018668195.1 Tateyamaria sp.
AGCCTCGTCGATTTCCTCGGTAGTGGCAACGCCGTCGCGCACCAGCCAAAGGGCCTCGCGCCAGACCGCTTCGAGGAAACGGTCGGCAATGTGCGCATCGATTTCTTTGCGCACATGCAACGGATACATGCCAAGGCCACGCAAAACTTCCTGAGCGCGTTCGACTAGGGCCAGGTCCGTTGCAGGCGACGGCACCACCTCGACCAATGGCATCAGATAAACCGGGTTGAACGGATGACATACCATGATCTGACCGGGGCGCTGCGCATCCCGCTGCAATTCACTGGGCTTGAAGCCGGATGTAGACGAACCAATGATCGCGTTTTCCGGACACGCGGCCTGGACCTTTGCCAGCACCTTGTGTTTGATCTCCAACCGTTCCGGAACGCTTTCCTGCACCCAATCCACGTTCCGCACCACGTTGGCCAGATCGTTGTGAAAGCTTAACCGGCCTTCGGGTGGCAGCGCTACATCCGTCAGGCTGGGCAAAGCCCGTCGCGCCTGCGCCAGCACGGGCGCCAATTTTGCCTCGGCGTCTGGATCCGGGTCAAAAACCCGCACATCCCATCCATTCAACAAGAACCGGGCAGCCCAGCCGCCGCCGATCACCCCACCACCGATAATTGCAGCCGTCTTATTCATGTCTTTTGCTTTCGATGTTTCAGAGCAACATAAGTCACTTCTTCAATCCAAAACCCACCATCGTTATGGCCTGAGCATAAGAATGGCTGGTCCAATTATTCACTTTGGCTATTTCGCTGCGCGAGAAGCCAACTGATTGGGCCCGCGTTCAGACTTGGGACTTCACGAATAGGTTTGAGCGGCAAAGGCCATCAGACCACCACCAGTTTTCCGGTTCACTGGTTCGTCACCCAACAGGTGCGCGTTTGGTCAGGCCAAGCTTTGCGCGTACCTGGTCTGGGCCAATCACACGTGCGCCCATGTTTTCGATGATGGTTTGGGCACGCTCAACCAATTGCCAGTTCTCTGCCAGTACGCCTTTTCCAAGCCAGAGATTATCCTCAAGACCAACCCGTACATTTCCACCCGCAAGCACCGCAGCCGCAACATAAGCCATCTGATCGCGCCCCAGACTAAAAGCAGACCACTGCCAGTCACTTGGGACATTGTTGACCATCGCCATAAAGGTGTTCAGATCATTCGGTGCGCCCCAAGGCACCCCCATGCACAATTGCACCAAGGCAGGGCTTTCCAACACACCATCGGCAACCAATTGTTTCGCGTACCACAAATGACCTGTGTCAAAAGCTTCGATTTCGGGCTTCACGCCTAGATCAGTCATCATACGGCCCATCGCGGTGAGCATGCCCGGCGTGTTCGTCATCACATAATCCGCCTCGGCAAAGTTCATAGTGCCACAATCCAGCGTGCAAATTTCCGGCAGGCACTCGGCAACATGCGCCACGCGGTCGGTCGCACCGATCATATCGGTGCCTTCCTGACTGAGCGCCATCGGATTCTCAACGGGGCCAAAAACCATGTCCCCACCCATTCCAGCCGTAAGGTTTAGAACAACATCCACATCTGCTGCACGCACGCGGTCTGTCAGTTCGCGATAGTAGGACAGATTTCGGCTTGGCACGCCGGTTTCAGGATCGCGGACATGACAGTGCACAATTGCAGCGCCCGCCTTGGCCGCAGCAATTGCACTGTCTGCAATTTCCTTGGGCGAACGGGGCACATGCGGGCTGCGATCCTGGCTGCTGCCCGATCCAGTCACAGCACAGGTGATGAAGACGTCACGGTTCATGGTCAACGGCATGTTTCTCTCCTTGAATTCCGTCTATTGTGCCTGTCCTATTGTGCAGGGTTTGACAAAAAGCGTGGCATCGATGACAAAAACTGTTGTTTTAGTACTGCAACAATCGAACACGCTGACCCTCGCCGCCGCAGTCGATCCCTTACGCGCAGCCAACAGGCAGGCCGGATCCGAGGTGTTCGATTGGCAATTTGCCACGCCAGAACCCCATGACGTCACGCTGACATCAGGGCTTTGTGTCCCCGCCGCACCGCTTCACCGCGTATCGAGCTGTGACATTTTAATTGTGGTCGCAGGCTTTGACCTGCAACCACAATCAAGCCCACAGCTTATGGCGAGTCTGCGCAGGCTCGCAAACCCCAATACGCTCTTGGCAGCGATGGACGGTGGCCCATGGGTTCTGGCCAATGCCGGTCTGCTTGACGGGCACACGGCCACAACACACTGGGAAGACATGGAAGATTTTGCATCAACCTTTCCGGACGTAAACTGTCTCAATGCGCGCTATGTCGCTTCTGGCAATCGTTGGACCAGCGGCGGAGCTGCGCCCGCACTCGACATGATGCTACATCTAATCCAAACGCGTTATGGGACCAGTCTGGCTACTCGGGTCGCCGCAAGCTTTATCCACACCAGCCAACCAGCCCCAACAGATCCGCAGTTGCGGCACCCGGAGGCAGCCATCCGGAGCCCGCTTGTCAAACGCGTCCACGAGCTAATGGAAGCAAATCTCGAAACGCCCCTTCCCCTGACCGAAATCGCTGCGCGTCTCGGGCAAAGACCCCGCACCCTGCAACAGCAGTTTCGCAAGGCCCTCGGCAAAACTGCCAAATCACACTATCTTTCGCTGCGTCTGACCGAGGCGCATAGATTAGTGACCCAATCCGAAAGATCGCTGCACGAAATTGCCTTGTCCACAGGGTTTGGCGCACAATCCAGCCTCAGCCGCGCCTATAAGCGTCACCACGGAAAAAGCCCAACAGCCATACGTCAACATCGCGCGTGAAACGCGCTTAAATATACTGTCCCCTTCCACAACTGGGCCGGTTTGAAACTGCTTCCTTCCCCGCGGGGAAGGCCAGGTTGGGGGTCACGGGCGTCAAATGCGCCATAAGGCGCGCATTCAGGTCACAGCATCATAGCATATTAATACGGCATCGGATGAGCACGGTGCACTTCGTTCAAATCATTGAGAACCTCGTCACTCAATCTGACATTTACCGCACCCAGAGCAAGGTTCAGTTGCCCCAAACTGGTTGCTCCAAAAATGACTGAACACATAAACGGCCTTGTCATACACCAGGCGAGTGCCATTTGCGTTGGATCTAGTCCATGACGCGCAGCGACCTTTAGATAGGCATCAACCGTTGCAAATGCGCGATCTGATTTGCGCCCCCCTAGATCCGAATTCAGCGATAACCGAGATCCCTGCGGCACTGCCCCATCCTGATATTTTCCGGTCAACAATCCCGCCGCCAGCGGCGAGAACGATAACAAACCAACATCCTCATTCATGCTCATCTCGGCCATATCGGTATCATACAAACGGCACATTAATGAGTATTCATTTTGGACCGAAGCCGCCCGCAATCCGCCTGTTCGTTCCGCAGCGGCAAGCCATTGGCTGGTGCCCCAGGCGCTTTCGTTTGACAGGCCAAAGGCACGAATTGTGCCTCGATCCACCTCGCGTTGCAAGGCGCCCAAGCAATCATCCATATTTTGGCGCACTGCAGCCGGGTCCTGCCCCGATGGGTCATACGCCCAGTTCTGTCGAAACATGTAACTTCCACGATTGGGCCAGTGGAATTGATAGAGGTCAATGTAATCAGTTTTCAGACGGCGCATGGACCCCTCGACCGCATCTGGAATCGTTTTTGCAGTGATTGGCGCCCCGCCCCGAACATGTGACAGCCCTGCACCAGAATGTTTGGTCGCTATCACCACGTCGTAGCGACGCGTGTCACGCTCAAGCCACAGGCCAATGATACGTTCGGTGCGGCCAACTGTTTCTTTACTGACCGGGTTCACCGGGTACATCTCGGCGGTATCAATAAAATTGATCCCAGCGTCCAGTGCACGATCAATTTGAGCGTGCCCGTCGGTAGCTGTGTTCTGTGTACCCCAAGTCATTGAACCCAGACACAAGACCGATACTTCAATACCGGTCCGCCCCAGAGCGCGTCGCTCCATATCATAATCCTTTCAATGCCCCACCCAAGCCGAAGCTGAAGCCTAGCGAGCAAAATGAGTGTCGCAAGTTAATTCGCGGTAAAATCTTACAAGACACGATTGAGAACAAAAATAGAACATGTATAATTAAGCCATGCCACTGCCAAACGCCATACTGACACGTACTCCGACCCGGGCTGTGCCTTGCCTGCCACTTTTACCGAAAGGGGAAAGATATGGGCTGGGTTATGGCCTGGCACTTGGCCGGGTGCACGAGGCATGCGGGCCTGCGCGCCACCGTTTGGCATTGTGGCTGGCAGCGCAAACCTCCGGGCCTATTTTGTGGATCGCACCCGATTGGGGGGGCAACCAGCTGAACCCCTGCGGGACGCTGCCAATGATTGATCCGGCGCGGCTAATTCTGATCCACCCCAAACGGGCCGAGGATCTGTTGTGGAGCATGGAGGAAGTGTTACGTTCTGGCACGGTGACTCTGGCGGTGGTTGATCTGCCAAGACTACCTGCGCTGACGCCAGTGCGACGATTGCACTTGGCTGCAGAAAACGGCGGAAAGGCTGTCGGGCAAGCACCGCTGGGTCTTTTGCTGACCCCCGGCAAGGGGGGCGCGCAAGGGGTCGAAACCCGTTGGCACCTAGCGCCCAATCATCAGGGCACCCCCGGCAGCTGGCAACTGCAACGCCTGCGCGCGCGCACCGCCCCCCAACAGGCATGGCATGTGGCCCTCCAACGGGGGCAGACCCTTCCTAGTATCACAGGCACGGTCAAAGCCGTGTAATCAACTCTGACCCAAGGCGTGCTTTTTGCCAGAGTGGGCAGCACGTCGCACAGGATCGCCACCCTGTGAATTGCTGCCCCATACGAGGGTAAGTGCGCTATACGCGTCACGCCCTGCAGCTTAGTGCCACAAACTCTACACCCATCCATAGCTGCGTCCTAAAAAGCAAACCTATCCATGACACCACTTAGAAAAACACGCTGACATGATCAGCGGTCACAAAAATATCGCCATTGCCCAAAATCAAGACACAGCACCGAATTTCCACTTTGCAAGTCGCAGGCATGAGTCCACGGGTGCACCTGTCATGCGTATGCTCATCTGCTTTGCCGCCCTTTTCCTTTCCGTGATTTTGCTGCAACTCAATTCTGATATCCTGATGCAAGAATACGGTCCTTTTTGCATGATCGCGGTCGGGCATGGCAGGTTGATTCTGTTCGAGCTGATCCGGATACAGGTGTGCACAGCACCGACTGCTCGCACCCTCTACGTTTATACCCCCGTACTTCGTTCATCATTTGGCAGCTCACCGGCCGATCCCGAGACCCGATTGATATTACCACCAGCAGTCGTCAGGCTGGCCTATCTTCAGAGGCCCCTTTTCCCTGCTGCCCTGCACTGTTACACGGGTGTCAACAATGCCAAGGGTACCGCATGCAACGTCATCTGATCACCTCCGCAATCCCCTACATCAATGGGATCAAACACTTAGGCAACTTAGTGGGCAGTCAGTTGCCTGCTGACCTTTATGCCCGATACCAGCGTGCGCGCGGCAACGAAGTTCTTTTTCTATGTGCCACTGACGAACATGGCACACCCGCAGAGCTTGCAGCCGCCAAAGCAGGCAAACCCGTTGCTGAGTACTGCGCAGAAATGCACGACGTTCAGGCTGAAATCGCAAAGGGTTTCAGCCTGTCTTTTGATCATTTTGGACGATCCTCTTCTCGGCAAAATCATGCCCTGACCCAACACTTTGCCGGACGACTTGCGGATGCGGGCCTGATTCGAGAAGTCGTAGAACAGCAAGTATATTCACATGCTGATGGCCGATTTTTGCCTGACCGCTACATCGAAGGGACCTGTCCGAACTGCGGCTATGATAAAGCCCGTGGGGATCAATGCGAAAACTGCACAAAACAGTTAGACCCGACCGACCTGATCAATCCACGCTCTGCCGTGTCAGGGTCAACTGATCTTGAAGTGCGCGAAACGAGGCATCTGTACCTGCGCCAATCTGCCCTGAAAGACGACCTAGACGTTTGGATCGACAGCAAATCCGACTGGCCTATCCTGACCACATCGATTGCCAAGAAATGGCTGCATGATGGGGACGGCTTGCAGGATCGTGGCATTACGCGTGACCTTGATTGGGGCATCCCTGTTCAGCGTGGTGTTTCCGATTGGCCAGGGATGGAGGGCAAAGTATTTTATGTGTGGTTCGATGCCCCGATCGAATACATCGCTTGCGCCGATGAATGGGCCGATGCTCAGGGGGGGGCGGATTGGGAACGTTGGTGGCGCACTGACAAGGGCGCGTATGATGTACGCTATACGCAGTTCATGGGCAAGGACAACGTGCCATTCCATACCCTCAGCTTTCCAGCCACCTTGCTGGGATCGGGCGAGCCTTGGAAGATGGTCGACCACTTGAAGTCTTTCAATTACCTCAACTACGAGGGTGGTCAATTCAGTACAAGCCAGGGCCGTGGCGTGTTCATGGACCAAGCACTTGAACTGTTGCCCGCCGATTACTGGCGCTGGTGGCTTCTGTCCAACTGCCCCGAAACTTCAGATACCGAATTCACCTGGGAGCTGTTCCAACAAGGCGTGAACAAGGATTTGGCGGATGTGTTGGGAAATTTTGTCAGCCGAGTGACCAAGTTTTGCCGATCTAAATTTGGCGAAACAGTGCCTGAGGGCGGCACATATGGTACGCAGGAAGAAGAGCTGATTGCATCACTCGATACGCGCCTCGCTCGTTATGCCGCATGCATGGACGCGATGGAAGTCCGCAAATCTGCTCAAGAGTTGCGGGCGATCTGGGTTGCCGGAAACGAATACCTACAGGCTGCTGCCCCTTGGACAACGATCAAAGATGATCCACAAAAAGCGGCGATGCAAATCCGAATGGGTTTGAACCTGATTGCGCTTTATGCCGTGGTATCGAGCCCGTTCATGCCTGATGCTGCCGCTCGCATGAAATCTGCGATCAAACTGACAGACAGTTCTTGGCCATCCGATGCGCGCGCTGCCCTGTCGCAATTGCCCGCAGGCCATATTTTTGTCGTTCCAGAAAATTTATTTGCCAAGATCCTCGATGATGACCGCGCTGAATGGCAGACGCGCTTTTCCGGGGTTCGTGACTGACGCAGTTTGCTCTGGCAGCTGCGTCTACAGGCAAACTGTCGCATAAAAAGAAGTAATTGGTTCCATAGCTCTGACTTTCGTCAGGACCTTTCAGCCATTTATTCTGAATATCTCAATGTACGTGTTTTGTTTGCTTGCCGTAATCCATGTCAAACCGTCGTTTCCTTGCCGATCCCAACGCGGCTTCGGTGTGGGCCAAAAAGACAGGTCATCCCAAGGATTATGCCGGACACGGCTGCGATCATCCCGGCAGCGCTTACTGCATTGGACGCACCAAGCCACAGTGGGCCATAGCCTGCAAAGATATAGCCAAAGATGGCGGAGAGCGTCGCAAATACCACGGACCACCAAATTTGATGTTTAAGGGAATTCGTCATTAGGCGTGCCGCCGCAGGCGGGCAGATGAACATTGCAATCACGATGATGGAACCCACGGCATCAAAAGCAGCTACAGCTGCGACTGCCGCCGTAACAACAATCCCAAACCCCAGAGCAGAGGTCGGGATGCCAAGAGCCTGTGCAAACCCTTCGTCGAAAGTTGCGATCTTGAGCCAGCGCCAAAAGATCACAGTTAGAGCGACGACAATGGAACAAACGATAGCGATCCTAAAAAGCTCATGCGGGAGGGCGGCGAGTGCCGCCGGGTCTAGCAGCGAATGCCAGCCTTCGGCGCGTAACCAAATCAGAGATTCCAGATTGCCCATCAAAGCATGCTCGACGTCGATGTGTACTTTGCTGGTGTCGGTCCGTTCAAGGATCAGCACGCCTGCGGCAAACATCGAGGTAAAGACCACGCCCATCGCAGCCCCCGGTTCGATCTTGCCCAAACGCTTGATCGCTTCGATCAGGACGACGGCAACAACAGCCGCACCGGCAGCACCAAGAAGCATCGGAATTGCCGAAATCGTGCCGGTGATGAGGAACGCCACGACAATGCCCGGTAGGACAACATGGCTGATTGCATCGCCTATCAAGGCCTGACGTCGCAGGATGAGGAAATTTCCAGGCAACGCACAAGCAATGGCCGAGAACACACCAATCAAGATAGGTGTGAGCGAGAATTGAACGAAATCCGCTCCCATCATTCGCCTCCTACGGCAACAGGCCGACCGAGTCTGCGGTCAAAGTCCGCAATTTCATCATGTGTGAAGACATCTTCGATAGGGGTCAGACCGTCATACCGGCCTGTGAGGCCGACGTCCTGATGCACTTGGCGCGCAATATCCCAGCGACGCTCATCCCGCGCGATCTTGGCTGCCTGCGCGCGCCCCGTCTTGGTTGGAACGCCATCTGCGCGGACCAACCCTTGGTGTCGAAGCAGGCGCAGTGTGTAGGCTTCGCGGATTGGGTGCTGTGCGGCTAACGCCAGCAATCCTTGGCGGCGGTGCACCCTTGCTTGAAATCTTCGGTGCCGGATTACAGCGGCCAGCACACCGCGCACAGGCGCGAAGAGCAGCGAGAAAACAAAACAGCCCGCCGCGACCAGCACAATGATCGGTCCAGTTGGCAAGGCCGGCGCGGACGCTGAAATGATCGCTCCCAGATATCCTGACGCTCCGCCTATCGCTCCAGCAATCCAGATTACGTTACCTGACCGTTCGGTCCAAAAACGTGCTGTGACGGCCGGTATTATCAGCATCGCGACAATAAGGATCAGTCCGACAAGTTTCAGCCCTATGACTGTAACGCCCATGACAATGCCCATCATCAACAGGTCAACGCGGCGCACGTCATAACCGATGGCGGCTGCATATTCGCTGTCGAATGCCACCAGTGTCATGGGGCGACGCATGAGCCACGTGGCAAGCACCGCAAGTGAGCCGCCAATTGCAATGACAAAGGCGTCTTGAAATAGCATACCTGCCGTTGAGCCAAGCAGAAAACCTTCCAGCCCCGCTTGTCGCCCAGAGCTCATGCTTTGAATAATCGTCAAGAGCACGATGCCAACACCGAAGAAGACACCAAGGACCGCGCCGATGGCAGCATCCTCAGCCAACCGGGTATGCCGCGCAATCCACTCGATCAAAAAAAGCCCGACCCACGCCGTGATGGCAGAACCCAGCAGCAGACCGATCAGACTGCGTCCGTCGCCACCCAAACTAACCATTACGATAAATGCGATGCCGACACCAGGCAGTGTCGCATGAGCCACGGCATCACAGACAAGCGCACGTTTGCGAAGAAACAGAAAAGTCCCCGAAGATCCCGCTGAAAAGCCCAAAAGTGCTGCACCGATAGCAACCAGCGCCGCGTTATAGCCTGCCTGCAAAAACAGAGCGTCGAGAAAGGGATTCACTTAGACGGCCCCGGCCACGGACAACTCGTCTAGATGGGTTGCTGCCAAACGCCCGCCGTAGGTCGCCTGAAGGTTTTCCGTCGTGAAGGTGGTAGAAACCGGACCTTCTGCCATACGGCGCACATTAATCAAGAACACATGGTCGAAGTAGTTGCGCACCGTAGAAAGATCATGGTGCACGGCGACTACTGCCTTACCTTCAGCTTTTAAAAGCTGCAGCACGTCTACGATCGCCCGTTCGGTTGCTGCATCTACACCTGCAAAGGGTTCATCTAGCAGATAAAGGTCAGCGTCCTGTGCTAGCGCCCGAGCCAGAAACACCCGTTGTTGTTGACCGCCTGAAAGCTGCCCAATTTGACGTTGCGCAAAATCGACCATGCCAACACGTTCCAGGCAGTTCCGGGCGCGGGTTTTCATTTGGCCAGACAGCCGTCCGAGCAGGCCGACTTGGCGATAGAGCCCCATCTGTACAACATCGATCACGGTGGTCGGAAAATCCCAATCCACACTGGCGCGTTGCGGGACGTAGGCAATCCGCTCACGGGCTTGCTCGATAGGTCGCCCGAAAACATGGACGTCCCCAGACAGCCGCGGGATCACGCCGAGTGCGGCTTTCAGGAGCGTGGATTTGCCTGCGCCATTTGGCCCGATGATCGCCGACATCGCATTGGGCGGAAACGTCGCATCAACCGAAAATACCGCAGGTTTTTCGCTATAGGAAACGGTGACACCGCTTACTGTAAGCGGGGCATCGGACGAAGGTGCGGCCGAGGGCGTCACCCGGCCGTCCTGCGCAGCTACTGTGGGCTGCTGCATGCTTGTCATTGATGTTTTCATCAGTTCAGCAGACCTTGCATGCCCTCTTCAGGCGACATGCCACCAAGTGCTGCAGAGATCGTTGTCGCGTTATGGTCAATCATGCCTATGTATGTACCTTCATATGTACCGGGTTCGCCCATAGCGTCCGCGAACAGCGCGCCACCGATGACAACCTCATGGCCTGCTGCCGCAGCCCCTTCGATCAGCGCTTTAATATTCCGGTCAGAGACAGATGTTTCCACAAAAACAGCGCGGATGTTCTTTTCGACAAGCATATCAACCAATGCCCCGATCCTTTGAAGGCCAGCTTCAGACTCCGTCGAGATCCCTTGGATACCCACAACTTCAAAACCATACGCATTGCCAAAATAGTTAAACGCATCATGCGCCGACAAAACGACGCGGCTTTCGACTGGGACCGACGACAGCACCTCGTTGGTGTAGCGCGATAAGTCACCCATCTGCGCAAGGTATGCGGCCGCGTTTTCATTAAAGGCATCGGCGCTTTCAGGATGCACGTCGAGCAGCGCATCCCGCACGTTGGCGACGACACGCGCCCAGAGGTTCGGGTTCATCCAGAGATGTGGGTCAAAACGGCCTTCGTAATCTTCTGATCCTAACAGCAAGTTCTCTGGGACTGCTTCCGCAACCGCAACGACGTTTCCGCCTTCGCCTAGGCCGATCATGAAGTCTTCCATTTGCGCTTCGAGGTAAAGACCATTCCAGAGAACGAGGTCAGCAGTAGCCAGTGCAACTATATCGCTACGCGTTTGACGGTAAGCATGCGGGTCCACTCCGGGTCCCATCAGAGCCTGCACTTCAACCAGATCTCCGCCGATATTACTCACTGCATCAGCGATCATTCCTGTGGTGGCAACAACAGTCAGCCGTTCCAGTGCTGCCGCCCAGCTTGCGGATAGCGCCATACTAACTGCGGTCACTATCACCAGAAATGCTGTCTTCGTGATCATCATGGATTTTTCCTCGGTTGGGATCGGCCCGCGAATCAAGCAGTTGTTATAGCAGATGATATTGCGAAGCATTCGCAACGTCAATGCGCTTGCGAGGCATTCGCAATGTTGTCGATCTCGGAATGAAAAAGGGGCTTTGTTGAATAAATCGGTTCAGAAGAGAATGCATGCTGTGCGTCCAGTCTTCTAGCTGGCGTGTATGGTTCGCGCGGCCCTTCAAATCATGCGATTAGGAAGTGGTCTGATTACACTGAACCCTTGAAGTAGCGGGGATCTTTAAGGGTTTGGTTTGACCTCGCGGCCGCTTCGAAGGCTGCGCCTACGGGCGCCATGGACGACAGCCACAGTACAGTGCTGCCGCAATTCCGGCCTGTTTAACGATCAAAGTTCTGTTCGGCCTACATTTCCGGCAAGCTACAGGGTCCGTAAAGAGCCTTCTAAGATTGGTCAAACTCGACTAGTAGGCCTCAGATTAAAGCATGTTGCGCCCGAGGCAGAAAGCCCTGTCGGTCGCCAGCTCGGACCAAGCGACTCTGGGCCTCTTGCATTTTCTGATGGACAGCACCGACCTCGAGGCCCGGGAGTAAATCGAGCGGATTGCCCGCAAGCCTGTTGGGCCCAAGCGCCGTTTTTGTCGCAAAACCCACGTACGAATTGATGAGAAAACGCAGGAGATACGGGCTATTCAGGTAACGCGTAGCAGCATCGGTAATACGCCTATGTTGCCCGATCTCCTCAATTAAATCCAACATGACGAGGATATCGGCCGAGCTACCGCAGGCTGTACTTACGATAAGGGGGAGCTCTGGCCTCAAAACGATTTATGCGACAAAGCACAAAGAGGCGATACAAGGGGCAGAAAAACGACATACAGAGCAACCGCTCCATTGCTACCGCGGTGATTTAGCCTTTGTCCGAAGCACGAGGTCTTTGTCGTCTACGAAGTCATCGAGGAATTCATACCAGGTCTTGGTGGTGAGACGGGCGGCTTTGATCAGATCCGTTAGTTCTTCGATGCCGTCATCGGTCAGGGCTGTGATCGTTTCGTCGGGGCCGACGTAAACGCTTATAATGCTCCCGTATGTCAGGTTGTCGTTATTGTAGACGATGGCCTCGAGAAGCTCGACATCCTCGTCCAACATTTTGGCGATGTAGTCGATGGTGCAGACGTGGGTGACTGCGGACATCAGGCAGCCGCTGAGTGAGCAGCAACCATCGGTGCCCAGTTCCACGGAAGTAATTCATCCAAGCGGTTGATCTTGTGATCATGGATGCGCTCAAAGACGTCGGCAAGATAGGCCTGCGGATCGAGGCCGTTCAGCTTGGCGGTTTCAATAACGGTCATGGCGCGCGCGAGGGTCTCCGCGCCGGTGTCTGCCCCTGCAAAAAGCCAATTCTTGCGCCCAATTCCAATCGGGCGCAGGGCGCGCTCGGCGGGATTGTTGTCCATGGCCATGCGACCGTCAGTCAAGAACAGGCTGAAGGCCTCCTGCCGATTGAGGCCATAGCGGAAGGCCTTGGCCAGATCGCTCTTGCCTGGAATGCGTAAGAGCTGCTGTTCGGACCAGGCAAAGAAGGCCGTGACCTTTGGCTGACTCAGCTTTTGACGCGCAGCATGGCGAACGTCCGCGGCTTGACCGTTAATGTCGCGCTCAATGTCGTAGAGCTTGCCGATCGGGTCGAGCGCCTCGCGGGCGATCTCGGACTTGTTTGATGCCCAAAAGTCGTGGAAGTCGCGCTGCAGATGCGCCCAACAGGCCGCTTCCCGCAAACGAGGCGCGCCATCGGGTTGAGGCTCGTAGAGTTTGGAATAACCCTTGTAACCATCGGCTTGCAGGATGCCGCGGGCGTTGGCCAAATGGCTCAGGACGTGCTCTTCCTTCCAGTCGGGTGCGAAGGCA
>JABITU010000199.1 GCA_018668195.1 Tateyamaria sp.
GATGCGATCATTCATGCACCCGCCAATTAGGGCGTGAACAGGCCGATCACGGTCTTTGCCCAAAACATCCCAGCATGCGATTTCAAGTCCAGAAAATGCGCCAATAACAGTAAGGTCAGGGCGCTGCGTAAATCCAGAGGAGTAAATACGGCGATACATCAATTCGATGTTCTCAGGGTTCTCGCCCTGCATATGGCGGGCAAAAACGTCCTCGATCACAGTTTTCATCGCAATCGGCCCGACAGAGGAAGCATAGCATTCCCCCCAACCAACGATGCCGGTGTCCGTTGTGACCTTAACCAAGATCCAATACCGACCGCCCCATCCAGGTGCGGGTGGCGCTGTAACAATGACTTCTAAATCTTGCAGCTTCATAACGGGCCCAACTTCATCTTACCAAATAAACTCCGGGGAGATCGCCAAAGGCGAGCGGGGGCAGCGCCCCAACCCTACCTATCGAACATGATCACGTTACGTCGCGCAGAACCCGTTTTCGTATCCGCAATAGCCTCGTTGATTTGATCCAACGACCAACGGCCAGAAATCAATTCATCCAACTTTAAACGCCCTTGCGTGTACAAATCGACCATCCATGGAATATCGCGCTGAATAACAACGTCCCCCATCTTTGATCCAATCATGCCCTGACCAACAGCCGCCAACATGACGGGTTCAAATTCAGCCATTGCGCCTGAATGTGGCATGCCCACCATGATGACCTTTCCACCACGGCCCAGATACTTAGGGGCATCCTCATAGGCTGGGATCGCGCCCACGGTGACGATAACCGCTTCCGCACCGCGCCCACCCAATGCCTTATAGCTTGCGCGCCATGGTTTTTCGGCAGTGGCAAGCACACCATGGGTTGCGCCAAATTCTTTGGCGATGGCCAGTTTTTCTTCACTCATATCAACGGCAACGATGCGTCGCGCACCGGCAATGCGCGCACCTTGAATGGCGTTCAGGCCAACGCCCCCAGCACCAATGACGACAATGTCTTGTCCAGCACGTAGATTGGCAGCGTTAATCACCGCCCCAACGCCAGTAATCACGCCACATGCAATCAGGCTGGCAGCATCTTTTGGAATGTCAGGAGAAATCTTGACCAATTGGCGTTGGTCAACGACGACTTTTTCGGCAAATCCACCGGTTGCCATCGCTTGGTGTAATTTCCCACCGTCAGCTGTTTTGATCGGCCCGTGGTCGCCATCATAAGAGGTTTCGCAGACCGTTGGCTTGCCGCCAGCACAGCTTGGGCATGTGCCGCATGAACGGATCAATGTCACAACAACACTGTCTCCTACCGCCAATCCGTTCACACCATTACCGACAGCACTAATGCGACCTGCGGCTTCGTGGCCGTAGACTGCTGGCAATGAGCCGCCCCATGCGCCACCAGCGAATGAGATGTCGGAATGGCAGATCGCAACAGCGTCTAATGTTACTTCGACTTCGCCCATTTCAGGAGAGCGCAGTTGAATTTCCTCAACACGCAAGGGTTCTCCAAATGCGTGGCAGACGGCGGCTTTAATTGTTTGCATGAAGGCTCCATTAGCTCAGGATTTTTATCATGCTGGCTTGTGTCGGCGCATAGCTCAAGTAAAAAGGTAACCTTGGGGGCTGGACTGCTTATTCCGTGGCGTCACCTGAACTGCGGTGGCGTATGAACAGTGCGATTGCCATCAGCGTTAGGATAAGTGCCAGCAAGAATGGTGCACCTGGCATGTAGAAGGGTGCTGTCTCTAAGGTGAATGCAGCAAATGTGCTGGTCATCAACATTGGTGATATGATCATGGCCAGTGCGGACAATGATGTCAGTGCGCCTTGCAACTCCCCTTGTTGATCATCTCCAACGGCCTGTGACATCAATCCTTGAAGCGCTGGCGAAACAATCCCTGCTAGTGCAGCAACAGGGATAAAGAACAAGGCAACGGTTCCAGATGTCACAAGGCTTAGAAAGCCAAACGCTAGTATATCAAAGAACAATCCGTAAATGATTGTTCCCCGTTCCCCCAAATATTTGATAGCTGGACGGATCAGAAATCCTTGGACAACCGCCATCATGATCCCAAACAGCCCCAAGGATAATCCGATGGTGGCCGGATCCCAATCAAAGCGTTCCTTGCCGAAATAGCTCCAGATGGCGGGGTATACTGTGTGCGCGATCGAATAGAAAAAATAGACGCCAAGTAGCGTACCGATCATTGGCAGCTTGCTAAGGGCTTTAAACGCGCCAAACGGATTTGCGCGTTTCAGTGAAAATGGGCGCCGGATCGCGTCAGTTACTGTTTCTTTCAACACGACCCATCCGAACAGTGCATTTAGTCCTGACAGAATTGCGGCGGCATAGAACGGGGCGCGGGTGCCGTATTCGGCCAACAAGCCACCAATCAATGGCCCAAGGACAAAGCCGAGCCCGAAGGCCGCACCGATCAATCCGAAATTGGCGGACTTATCCTCGGGTTTGGAGATATCCGCGATGTATGCATTCGCGGTTGAGTGTGTCGCGGCGGTAATTCCGCCAATTATGCGGCCAATCAGAAGTAACCAAATGGTGCCTGCGACGGCCATCAGTAGATAGTCAGCGGCCATTGCCACCAAGGAAACCAACAAGATCGGACGGCGCCCGAACCTATCAGATAGTCCGCCCACAACAGATCCAAACAGGAACTGCATCGCGGCAAATGACGTGGATAACAACCCACCCCATAAGGCGGCTGCCCCCAAAGTACCGCCACCCACTTCGACCATCAAATCGGGCATTACGGGCATAATCAGACCAATGCCCATCGCATCGATCATGACGGTGAACATGATGAACAGTACGGGTAGGCGCATTTCTAGAGGGCCTTGACAGCTGCAGCGAAAGCGCGCGCTTGATTGGGCGCAACTCCCATTTGTTCTGTGGCTTGGAATGTCTTAGGGGAAATTGACGGATGCGTGGCTTGGGCCACTGTTGCCAGTTCTTGACCCGTTTCTATCGCCTGTGCGCATAGTTTTTTAGTTTCAGCTTGGGCATCGGGGCGCGGCATAGTTTCAGCAAGTGCAAAGCTTAGTGCCTCGGCGTGAATTAATCCAAGCCCGCCCAAGGCATTATTCATATTTTCGATTTGGGGCGTCATGTTGGCGCTTAGTATTTTCGCATGGGCCAATGCAGATGCACCGGACAACATGATTTGGGGCAGTGTCATCCATTCAGTGAACCATGCAACACCATCGCGTTGGTGTTGGTGAAC
>JABITU010000200.1 GCA_018668195.1 Tateyamaria sp.
GTACGGGATGCCCAGCGGGGACTTGTGTTGGCGCGAGACGAAGAAGCGACTTCGCAGGATCAAGCCGACCTGCGCAAGCGCGCCTATGGGCGTCAAGTCGATCTGGCTGCGCGCGGTGTTGGCACTGCAGCGGCAGTTGAAACAGCCGAGCTGGCCGCGGTATCGGCCCGACAGTCGGTGTTGTCGCGCCGCCAGGCAGTTACCCAGGCAGAGGCGCGCATCGATCAGGCGCAAACAAGACTGGCCCGAGCACGCATTGCACTGCGCGAAGCCGAGCGGAACCTGACCGATACGATCTTGCAAGCGCCTTTTGCCGGTACGCTCAGTGAGGTCAATTTGGTGCAGGGACGATTGGTTTCGGCCAATGAAAAGCTGGCCGTTTTGATTGATGCGGATGCGCTGGAAGTATCGTTTCGCGTGTCGACCGCTCAATACGCAAGGTTACTGGACGCCGCGGGTGATCTGTTGCCTGCGCCGGTGAACGCGACGCTGGATGTGTCGGGTATCGATTTGACGGCGCAGGGCATTATCACTCGTGCCAGTGCTGCCGCTGGAGAAGGCCAGACAGGGCGCCTTGTCTTTGCCCGGCTTAACGGCGCGTTGGGTTTTAAACCGGGCGATTTTGTTACTGTGCGGGTACAGGAACCGGCTCTTGAAAGTGTTATGAGGTTGCCCGCTTCGGCGATCAATTCTGAAAATTCCGTGCTGGTTTTAGGCCCGAAAAATCGACTGGAGGCGGTGCAGGTCATACTGATGCGCCGTCAGGGTGACGATGTACTGGTGCGCAGCGTGGATCTGATCGGTCGCGAGGTAGTTGAAGCACGCTCGCCTTTGTTGGGTGTTGGCATTGCGGTGCGACCGCTGCGGTCCAAAGAACCGATTGCTGCGCCAAACGAACCTGAGATGCTAGAGCTGAGCGCAGAGCGCCGCGCCAAGTTGGTGGCGTTTATTGAAGGTAATCAGCGGATGCCCACAGAGGCCAAGGCCCGTGTGTTGGCTCGCCTGAACGAGCCCCGCGTGCCGGCCCGAATGGTTGCGCGCCTCGAAGAGCGGATGGGCGGCTAGCAATGGTGCGTGTGATCCCCAAAGCCGCAGGTGGCATTCTGAGCTATTTCGTTCGCCACCGGACGTCAGCCAACCTGTTGCTGCTGCTGATGCTGGTTGCGGGGATAGTGGCGGTTCCCAATATGCGCGCGCAGTTCTTTCCTGATGTGATCATCGATAGTGTTACGGTGCGCGCTGTGTGGGACGGAGCCGGGGCCGAAGATGTGGACGCGGGCATTGTGCAGGTCTTAGAGCCTGTTCTTCTGGCGGTAGAGGGCGTCGAAAGCTCGTCCTCGCTGTCGCGGGAAGGATCGGCATCCATCAGGCTCGAATTCGAGCCGGGTTGGGACATGGGGCGCGCAGCTGATGATGTCCAGACTGCGGTTGATGCGGTGACGACATTGCCAGATGAGGCGGACGAGCCGACCGTGCGGCGGGGGGCTTGGCGTGATCGGGTCACGGATGTGGTGGTCACTGGCCCGGTGGGTCCCCAGCAACTTGGGCTCTTTGCGGATGAGCTGGTGGTACGCTTGTTTGCGCGTGGTGTTACGCGCACAACGGTCCGGGGCGTAGTGGCCCCTCAGACGATGGTTGAGGTGCCATCAATCCGGTTGATCGCCAATGATGTAAGCATGACCGAGATCGCCTCTGCTATCGCGGCCGAGGTTGACGCCGACCCCGCCGGAGACGTGACCGGGGCAAACGCGCGGGTGCGCACCGGCACAGAAAAGCGCAGCCCAGAAGAAATCGGTGGTATTGTCCTGCGATCAAATCCTGACGGGTCTAAGCTGCGCATACGCGATGTAGCCACAGTGACCCAACTGGGCAGCGATCGTCAGCGCAGCTATTTCGTGAAGGATGACCCGGCGGTGTCGATCCGGGTGGATCGGTCTAACCGTGGGGATGCGATTGCCATTCAGGGTGTCGTCGAGGAGGTCGCAGCCGAGTTGGAGGCGACGCTTCCTCCTGCGGTCACAGTCGAGCTGATCCGCACCCGGGCCGAAGCCATTTCGGGCCGTCTGGATATCCTCGTGGATAATGGCGCAGTGGGTTTGGCGCTTGTGGTTACGCTATTGTTCCTGTTTTTGAATGTGCGCACGGCCTTCTGGGTGGCTGCGGGTATCCCGGTTGCGATGATGGCCGCGATCGCACTGATGTATGTGGGTGGATTGACAATCAATATGGTCTCACTGTTCGGGCTGATCATCACGCTTGGCATCGTGGTTGATGATGCGATTGTGGTGGGGGAACACGCGGATTACCGTTATCGTACTCTGGGTGAAGAACCGCTTACGGCTGCCGAAAACGCAGCGCAACGCATGTCTATGCCAGTCTTTGCTGCAACGCTGACCACTGTGATCGCATTTTTTGGGCTGGTGGCAGTAGGCGGACGGTTCGGATCGCTGATCCAGGACATACCGTTCACCGTGATTATGGTGTTGATTGCTTCTTTGGTCGAGTGCTTCCTGATTTTGCCGCACCATATGGGACATGCGCTGGCTGCAGTGGGTAAGGCGCGGTTCAGTCGTCTCAAGCTGGCACTGGCAGTTCTGAGCCTCGCGGCGCTGAGCGCTGTGGTGTCGGGTGCTGCATCCTTTGTGATGTGGCCCGAGGCGCTGACCAGTATTGAGGCAGCAATGCCTTATCTTGCTGCTGGGCCGGGTTTTCTGGCTGCCATGTTCCTGCTGGCGCCGCGACGGCGCAAGGTTGCGTGGGTGTCGGGGATGGGTGCAAATGGGTTGGACACCCCATCGGCGATCGTCAACCTTGGCTTTGATTGGATGCGAGAGCGGTTGTTCCGGCCGTTTATGGCAGGCGTAATCCGTGCGCGCTATGTGGTGTTGGCCGGAACCTGTGTTGTTCTGGCGAGCCAAGTGGCTTTATTCATTCAAGGTGACGTGCAGTGGCGGTTCTTTAACGCCCCAGAGCGCGGATCGGTCACCGGTAACTTTGCAATGTCCGAAGGTGCGACGCGCGCGGACACCCTGACAATGATGCGCGAGATGCAGCGCGCTACCGAAGCGCTGGGCGCAGAATATGAACAACGCCACGGCCGTAATCCTATCGACTATGTAATCGCCGAGATCGGAGGCAATGCGGGGCGTGGCTTGTCAGGGGCCGACAGCAAGGACATCGACCTGCTTGGCGGCATCTCGATCGAACTGATAGACGCTGATTTGCGGCCCTATTCTTCGTTCGCCTTTGTCGCCGAATTGCAGGATGCAGTGGTGCATCATCCGCTGGTCGAAACGGTTAGCTTTCGCGGATGGCGATCGGGTCCGGGTGGCGATGCGCTGGACGTAGAGTTTTTTGGTGCTGATACGGATACACTCAAAGCTGCAGCCGAAGATCTCAAGCGTGCTCTGCTGCAATATCCCGAGGTGAGTGCTGTTCAGGACACGCTGGCCTATGACAAAGAAGAATTGATCCTTGATTTGACGGCTCAGGGGCAGGCTTTGGGTTTTACCATTGACAGTCTGGGCCGGGCGCTGCGCGCGCGCTTGAACGGGATCGAGGCGGCAACCTATCCCGATGGGCCACGCAGCGCCGAGATCCGGGTCGAGTTGCCAGTCGGAGAGCTGACGGCAGATTTTCTGGATCGGACCCAAATGCGCACGCCTTTCGGGGCTTATGTACCGCTGTCTGATATTGTAAGCGTCGAGCGGCGCACTGGTTTTTCCACTGTACGGCGCGAGAACGGTATCCGGTTGGTGTCTGTCACTGGGGATATTTCAGAAGATGACCCCGCGCGCGCAACAGAGATAAATGAGGCGCTGGCGGGTGATATTCTACCGACCATCGCGGCAGAACGGCAGGTTGATTACCGACAGGCTGGTCTAAGCGAACAGGAAGATGCGTTTTTGAACGATGCAATGACTGGGCTGATCCTGTGTCTTCTCGGGATCTACCTGGTGCTGGCTTGGGTGTTCTCAAGTTGGACGCGGCCAATCGTAGTGATGGCGATCATTCCATTTGGCCTTGTAGGCACCATTTATGGTCATGCTCTTTGGGATGTGCCGTTGAGCATGTTCACAGTGGTGGGTCTGTTGGGGATGACTGGGATTATCATCAACGATTCTATCGTGCTGGTAACATCGATTGACGACTATGCCACTGAACGCGGACTGATCCCCTCGATCATAGATGGGGCTTCTGACCGGTTGCGGCCCGTCATGTTGACCACATTAACGACTGTGCTGGGTATGGCACCGCTGCTTTATGAGCAATCACAGCAGGCCGAGTTCCTCAAGCCTACTGTGATCACGCTGGTTTACGGGTTGGGCTTTGGTATGGTGCTTGTGCTGTTGGTGGTGCCTTCGTTGGTGGCCGTGCAACATGACGTGGCCCGCCAAGTGCGTGCCATGCGTCGGGGGTTGGCGGCGCCAGCGCGTGCCATTCGTTGGGGCTTTGTCGTTTTGTGGGCGCTGGTTGCTGCGTGGTTTGCTGCGACACTTGGGCACGTGATGGTGCTGGGTACTTTGCCTCCGGAGATTCTAGCAGCCCTGCCGGCATTTTCTAGTATGGGTGCGATGCCTGCCGCGCTTGGGGTCTTTTCCGCTGGTGTACTGGCTTTGGGCCTGTTTGCCTATTTGCTTGCTGCAATCGGATGGCAGCTCGTGCGTGTCCGCGCGGCATGAATATCGTGTGTGTCCGTGCGTCCTGAACTCTGCGTGTCGGTAATTACATATTAATGCAAAGCCGAGGGGCCATAGCGCTTGACGAAACACCTGAGCCATCAGGCATAACCTAATGCGTTGAAATATTTGGTTTCAGGCGGCTTGGTAATTTAAGTTTTTCGCATAACGGTTTAGGCTTGGATATCTGGAAAAATGTTCACTGGTTTTGTATGCCGTGGCGTCGACTATCCAGCTGTACAGCCCCGAACGTCAACCGCGTAGTCACCACCAATTATGGTGATCCGCACGGCCGACCTGTCTATGGCAAAAGCACCGCCATCGGCGTGGACCATTTGACTAACGGCTGTGATTGTGTCGCCTCGACGGGTTGTGATTGCTTCGCTGATCCAAAGACCTTCGGCCCCGGTTTCAATAACTGCTACCTCGGTGCCGCCCGTATGGGGCAGCGAAACCTGCGCTTTGATCTGCATTCCGTCGGCAGTGGGGCTTATGGCGCAGGTGGCGTTGC
Organism: Tateyamaria sp.; assembly: GCA_018668195.1. The sequence continues at coordinate 5,191 of JABITU010000200.1, forward strand.
GAACGCCTGCTTCATCCTGACTGTACGGCATGCTGGCCAATGCTGCGACAATTGCCGGTGTTGGGGACGGGTCGGGCGCATCTAGCATCGTATCGATGTCGATCTTGTGTGGCACGCATACTTCGGCGCAAATACCGAGCAACATCCGGGTGCGCAGGCGCATTGGCTTATCAGGCCGTTGTGGTGTCAGATGCATGGGGATCACGAGCCGGCCCATGTACCCGATGGATCGCAGGCCGTTATCAAAATAAACATCAGGCGTCGGCCAGTTGATCGAGACTTGTGCGATATTACGCGCGCGGCCCCAGTCAAAATGGGGCGGAATGCCAGCATCACCGGGCGCGCGCCAATAGGTTTTCCAGCCCGGATCAAGGGTCAACTGCACAGCGGCTAACCTGCGCCCATCGGGCAAGTCCCAGCCCTGCAGCACTTGTGACTGAACCGGGTTGTGAAACGCATCACCTCCTAAAGCAGGGGATGTGAGTGCTAGGCCAACACTTAGGCTAAGAGCAATCGCAGTTGGGGCTAAGCAGAAAATTTTCATAATCCAGATATGACGGTGGCAGCGCAGAAATCCAAGTCACGATCTAGTCACTGATCATTGCGTGCTGTTTAAGTTTTGTGGTTGGCGACCAATTTAGCTTTTCGCCTATACTCATTCGAGCCCTTGTCGCTGACTGCGATGACAGGCATTCTGTCTGGGTGAGAAAAAACTTCAATGAGTCACATGTCTGACGTAAAAACGCTTAATTTGACCGGTGACCTGCTGGTTGCCATGCCCGGAATGAGCGACACCCGCTTTGCGCGATCCGTAATCCTGATTTGCGCGCATTCACCTGAAGGCGCAATGGGCCTTATCATCAACAAGCGTGTGCCGAATATGGTGCTTGGGGACCTTTTGGAGCAGATGGACATAAAGAGCAAAGGCGCTTCGCATAACGAACCTGTGTATTTTGGTGGCCCGGTTGAAACGGCGCGGGGTTTTGTGCTGCATTCGAATGATTACACATCCCGTCTGAAAACGTTGAGCGTGGGCAATGCGTTTGGAATGACCGCGACCCTTGATGTTTTGGAGGACATCGCCCTCGGCGAAGGGCCCACGCGCGCTCAGGTTATGCTGGGCTATGCTGGCTGGGGCTATGGCCAACTGGAGGCCGAGATCATGCGCAATGGTTGGTTGACGGTCGAGGCGAACCCAGATCTCGTGTTTGGCAGTGACGACGAAGGCAAATGGATTGCGGCGGTCAAGTCTTTGGGCATTGATCCGCTGCGCCTGTCTGAAACTGTGGGTCATGCCTGATTTAAATTGGCGAAGGCGCCATGGATGGGCAACCTCTGAGGGGATGAACTTAAGCAACCAGGTCAGGTGTGGCTTTGCTTGCTTTGGGGTGGGATGAGTGTCCGCAGTTAGACTTCGAACGTAATAACTTTCAGCGTGTGCTTCGCGCTTGGCACTGACCGTCGGATACGCGCAAAATTGACTGATTGGGCAAGCTACTGCCCCCATGTTGGATCATTCCGCTTCAGCGCGGCGCGGCGGCACGGCGCAGGCGGTCATTAATGGCTCTGCCCAGACCGCAATCCGGGATTGGGGCTACAGCGATGGGCGCATCGCGCGCATCAAGCGTATGTAGGTGATCAAAGAGCTTGGCAGCGGCTTCGGTTAGATCGCCGGTGATTGAAAGATTTAGGTCCGATTGCATCGGGCCGAAGCCCAGTAACAATTCTCCGGGGTGGGCGTGGTTTGCGTTTAAGCGCACAGATGCGCCGGGTGCATAGTGCGACGCCAGTTGGCCCGGTGCGGCAATGCCCGAGCCTGCTTTTGACAACGGCCCAGCGATTTTTTCTATATCCTCCGTGCAAAGACCACCTGGGCGCAACAGTGCGAGCGGTGCGCCACCAACGATAGAGGATTCCAGACCCACAGGGCACGGCCCGCCATCTAAAATGGCATCGATCTGACCGCTGAGGCCGGTCGCGACATGCGTGGCGGTGGTCGGACTGATCCGGCCTGAAGGATTTGCCGATGGTGCAGCCAGCGGGCCATCAAAGGCCGCTAACAAGGAATGGGCGACAGGATGTGCGGGCACTCTCAAGGCTACTGTGCTTAGCCCGGTGGTCACAAGAGAAGCAATGCCATGACCGTCTCGTAGAGGCAGCACAAGGGTCAGGGGGCCGGGCCAAAATGCCTCGGCCAGCAGCAGAGCGCTGTGGTCGAACACTCCTATCTGAAGCGCGGCTTCAACCGAGGCCACATGCACGATAAGCGGGTTAAAGTCGGGGCGCCCCTTTGCGGCAAACACGCCAGCCACGGCGCGATCGTTTCGCGCGTCTGCGCCCAAGCCATAGACCGTTTCGGTCGGAAACGCGACAAGACCGCCCGACGCGAGCACTTTGACCGCGCATGCCAGCCCCGCGTTGTCAGGTGTAAGCGTTTTTGTTTCGCGTTGGGTCATCATTGCCTTTTTCTTGCACACGCTTGTTTTACCTATTGGACTTAGCCCCTGGTGACGCCGCGTTTAAGTTGCGATCCGCTCGCGTACGGCGCATTGTTTCCGCGATTATGCCCCTGTAAGCATCCATCTTGCGCTTGCCAAGACTTTGATCCGGAGAATACCCAATGCCCTATCGCGCACCAGTTGATGAATATAGCTTTTTGTTCTCAAAGGTTGTCGGTCTGGCGCAGGTGACTGCAACCGACCGCTTTGCCGAAGCGACTGGCGATCTGACAAGTGCCATCCTTCTTGAGGCGGGCAAGTTGAGCGAAGATATCCTTGCTCCGTTACAGCGACCGGGTGATTTGCACCCCGCGCGACTGGAAAACGGAGTGGTGCGGACATCTCCGGGTTATGCGGAGGGCTACAAGGCGATTGCAGAAGGCGGCTGGATCGGGATTTCGGCAGATCCGGAACATGGCGGCATGGGTCTGCCCATGACCGTGACCACAGCCGTAAACGAGATGATGAGCGCGGCCTGTCTATCGCTGCAACTGGCACCGTTGATGAGTCAGGGCCAGATCGAGGCGTTGGAACATCACGCCAGCGATGCGATCAAAGAGCTGTATTTGCCCAAGCTGACATCTGGCGAATGGTCTGGAACCATGAACCTCACAGAGCCGCAGGCCGGTTCGGATGTGGGCGCGCTGACCTCAAAAGCCGACGATAATGGCGATGGCACATATGCGGTCACCGGGCAAAAAATATATATTTCTTGGGGCGATAACGATTTTACAGAAAATGTTTGTCATTTGGTCCTTGCCCGTCTGCCAGGAGCGCCCGCTGGGACAAAAGGGATCAGCCTGTTTCTTGTGCCGCGCAACCTGCCTGACGAGAATGGCAATGTGGGTGTGGCCAATGCACTAAAGGTCGTGAGCCTTGAGCATAAGATGGGCTTGCATGGTTCGCCCACCTGCGTGATGCAGTATGATGGAGCCACTGGCTGGATGATAGGATCCGAAGGTGGCGGTATGGCCGCGATGTTCACGATGATGAATAACGCTCGGCTTGGCGTTGGAGGCCAGGGCGTTGGCGCGGCCGAAGGTGCCTATCAACACGCGGTGGCCTATGCATTGGACCGCAAGCAGGGCAAAACGCAGGGCCCCTCTGGAACGATCATTGATCATGCGGATGTGCGCCGGATGTTGATCAGCATGAAGGCTGACATCTTTGCTGCGCGCGCCATTGCACTGTCCTGCGCTGTTGCGATCGACATGACTACCGCAACGCAGGATGCAGAGTGGAAGGCACGCGCTGCGTTCCTGACACCCATTGCCAAATGTTTTGGTACCGAGGTCGGCATGGACGTCGCCAATCAGGGTGTGCAGGTCCACGGCGGCATGGGGTTTGTCGAAGAAACCGGTGCGGCGCAATACAGTCGAGATGTTCGCGTGACTGCAATCTATGAGGGTACCAACGGCATTCA
>JABITU010000201.1 GCA_018668195.1 Tateyamaria sp.
CCAACGGTGCAACCCGCGCCTTGCGGCCATCACGCACCACCAACCCGTCCGCGATCAGTTGTATTATGGCCTCACGCACCGGCGTTCTGGAAACACCGAGGGCTTCGGAAAGTTCAGCTTCATCCAGGTTCTGGCCCGGTCGGAGCTGCAACCGAACGATGGAAGTTCTGATTTCTTTTGCAACTCGTTCTCCGTCTCGCCTTGTTTCGACCACGGCAGGTGCGCTCCATTTATGATTAATGCTTCAGGTGGTTGCGTTAAATCAATCCTAACAGCTTGTCATTTAAGTATACAAAAGGAATACTGAATTAAATAGAAGTATTTGGCAAGCGAGTCGCAGACAGGTGTAGGAGGGTAGATGACAGATTGGGTGATTGGAGTTGATGTCGGAGGAACCTTCACCGATTTTTCTGCGCGCAATAAGAAAGACCACCACATTCAGGTCCACAAACGCCCTTCAACGCCCGATGATCCGTCGCGTGCCATTCTTGAGGGCTTGCGGGAGCTGCTGGATATCGCGGATATTGATGGGGCCGAAATTGCTCGCATTGCCCATGGTACAACGGTTGCAACAAATGCACTATTGCAGAGGCGAGGTGCCGAGATCGGTGTGGTGACCACCAAGGGTTTTCGCGATCTTCTTGAAATTGGCCGGCAGGTGCGTCCCAAAATCTATGACCTTCAGACAGATGCACCGCCGCCGCTTGCCCTGCGTCAGAACCGTCTTGAGATTTCCGAGCGTATTGGCGCGGAAGGTGAAGTTGTTTCGGCGTTGGAAATGGACGATGTCGAGGCTCTTATCAACGAAGTGCGCAGCCTAGATGGGGTTGAAAGCATAGCGGTTTGCACGCTCTTTTCGTTTCTCAATCCGACCCACGAACAACTAATTGCCAAAGCTTTGCGCAACGCGTTTCCCGGAGTCTTCGTGTCGGTTTCCAGCGACGTGCAGCCTGAGTTTCGCGAGTATGAGCGGTTTTCGACCACGGTGATCAACGCCTTTTTGCAGCCCGAGGTCAGCCGTTATATGGACAAGCTTAGTCGTGCGCTTGGTAATGTGGCACCGAACGCAAAGCTTGGAATTTTTCAGTCTAGTGGCGGTTTGATGTCTGTCGGCAAGGCGACGGAGTTCCCCGTGCGCACAGCCTTGTCCGGCCCCGCCGCAGGTGCCGTGGGCGCAGCCGCCGCAGGTGCTGCGTCGGGCATCTCAGACATTGTGACCCTCGACATGGGGGGCACCAGCACGGATGTTTGCCTGATCCGCAACGGCAAAACTGAGATCGCCAACATGCGCGATATTGCGGGTTTCCGGATAAGGCTTCCGATGGTCGATATTCATACTGTTGGGGCTGGCGGCGGCTCAATTGCGCATATCGGGTCGGATGGGTTGATGAAGGTGGGCCCTGAAAGTGCGGGCGCGGTTCCGGGTCCTGCGTGTTACGGTCATGGAGGAGTCCTGCCAACAGTATCGGACGCAAATGTTGTTCTGGGCCGATTACCCGAGGCATTAGCCGGTGGGCTGTGCCTGGACAAGGAAAAAGCGTTTCAGGCCATTGAACGAATTGCCAAGCCCCTGGGCCTAAGTGTGACGGAAACCGCATTGGGCATTGCCGGAATCGTGACTTCGAACATGACCCGTGCGATCCGGGCGGTATCCACGGAAAAAGGCCATGACCCGCGCAATTTCGTGCTGATGCCGTTTGGGGGAGCTGGCGGATTGCACGCTACGGATGTGGCCAAATCGTTAGGCTTGTCACGAGTCATCGTTCCAAATTCTCCTGGCATTCTTTGTGCCGATGGCTTGATCGAGTCGGATTTGCAGGAAAACTTCGTCGCAACCAGCCGCGCCCGGATGAACGAGGATCTGATCGCTGTGAAAGAGGCTCTGGCGCGGCTTGACGCGCAGGCCGACAAATGGATTGTCTCTGAGACCGACAGCGCGAGTCCAGCGCAAAAAAACGCTTCGGTCGATATGCGCTATGTTGGGCAAAACTATGAACTCCCAGTTATGATTGAGAATGCGCAGAGCTCACCCCAATTACCAGACCGGGAAACGCTGATCGAGGGGTTCTTTGCAGCCCATCTGCGCAGTTATGGTTATGTGGATCGGGACGCTCCGGTCGAAGTGATGAATGTCCGTTTAAAAGCGGTGGCCCCGCTGGGACAGGCTTTGGCGCAGCCAGAAAGTCCCAAGGGCCCGCCAACGCCTGATGTCATACAGGATGTCTGGTTTTCTGCCGACGCGCCCCTGTCAACTCCGGTGTACCAACGAGAAGTTCTACCAATTGGAACAACATTAACTGGCCCTGCCATCATCGCACAGTTTGATGCGACAACCTGCGTTCCGCCTAATGCGACAGTTACAGTGGACGCAGCCCTGAACCTGATAGTGGAGCTTCAAAATGCCTGAGGCTGTCTCTCTTGACCCCATCGCGCTTGAGATCAGCTGGAACGGGCTGAAGTCGATTGCCGACGAGTGCTTTCTGACTATCATGCGCAGCGCTTTTTCAACAAACATCAAGGAAAGGCATGATCACTCGACCGCGATTGCCGATGCCAATGGCCGTCTCATCGTGCAAGCCGAAATGGCTTTGCCGATCCATCTGGCGTCGATGTCAGGCCTCATGACGTGCATCCTTGCACAATACCGCGACACGATCAAACCTGGCGACATATTCATTGGGAATGACCCGCATGTGGCGGGTGGTACACATTTGCCGGACATCAATCTGGCCATGCCGGTCTTTGACGGGGACCAGTTAATCGGTTTTGTTGCCAACATAGTTCATCATGCCGATGTGGGCGGCGCAGCTGTTGGTTCTATGTCCGGCGGGCTGGACGAGATATTTAAAGAAGGCTTACGGATCCCCATCGTTCGGCTCTTCGATGGGGGTGAACTGCAAGACGACATTATGCGGTTGTTGCTGCTGAACATGCGCCTGCCAGCAGAACGTAAGGGTGACCTGAACGCGCAAATCGCAGCCGCCAAACTTGGAAACCAGCGGATTAGCGAGTTTCTTGAGACCCATGGCGCGGATTATACCGTCCGGTTGTTCGACGAGATCGTCAGGCGAACAAATCGCCGCATGCGCGCCGCCATCGAAAAGTTGCCCAATGGGAGCTATAGCTTTTCTGATGTAATGGATGATGACGGTGCGGGGACCCAGGACATCCTGATTACCCTGAAGATTACCAAGTCCGACCATGACATTTTCTTCGATTTCGCGGGATCAGACGATCAAGTTCTTGGCAATTTCAATCTGACATTCAACGCAACACAATCTGCCGTCTGCTACGCCCTGAAGGCTCTGCTTGATCCAGAGGTGCCCAATAATCAGGGCATTTTCGATGCCATTCGTATCGAAGCGCCTCCGGGCTCGTTTGTAAATTGCGTCTCTCCTGCGCCTGTTGCGATGAGGGCCAATACCTGCCAGCGCGTTGTCGACGTGGTGATCGGAGCCTTGGCCGAGGCTCTGCCAGATCAGGTGGTCGGTGCTGCCAACGGGGCCAACACCAGCGCCGTGTTTAGCGGCATTGATCCGCGCACCTCTCAGCAATACGTTTACCTTGAGACCCTTGGGGGAGGTATGGGCGCACGCGCCACAAAGGACGGCAAGGATGGTGTGCAGGTAAACATAACCAACACATCGAACCTGCCGGTGGAAGCTATCGAAATGGAATATCCCCTGCGGGTTGAGGACTATGCCCTGATCGCGGATTCTGGAGGTGCCGGGAAACACCGGGGTGGCATGGGTATTAGGCGTAGTATTCGCCCGGTGGGACATACCTGCGAATTTAACGGCGTAGGTGAGAGGTTCCGCAACCAGCCTTGGGGAATTTTTGGCGGTCAGTCAGGCGCAGCCGGAATGTTTGAAATGGTTGATTGCAAGGGCAACACGACTTCTCTATCGTCCAAAGCATCGCGTGTGAAACTATCACCCGATGCGCGGGTCGTTATCTCGACGCCCGGAGCAGGCGGGTACGGAGCACCCGAAGACAGAAAGCCCGAAGCACTGGCGGAAGATCAGGCGTCGGGCAAGTTTACCAAGGGCTTTCTGGCTTCGAACTACGCC
>JABITU010000202.1 GCA_018668195.1 Tateyamaria sp.
CATGAGACATTCATGTGTATTTTTATCCACCTAATTATACACCCTGTGAACGCCGAGCTTTAGTATGACGTTTGATTTGGGCTAAAGTCTATGCCACGCGCGCCTGCACACGCGCGGCTGTGTGTCGTTGGCGTGAGTCTGCGCCTTTGAAGTGGTCTGTCTCCAGAGTTAAGTGGGGAGGTCGACCAAGAAGTGCCATTAGGAGAGACAAGGGCAGACGTGGCGAACAGTTTGCTCGTTTCGCGAGACCTGCCGCGCCATGAGGATGGACACCCCTTTAGGGGGATGTCCGTGTCTGTCCGTCTAGATGGGGCACGGACAAGGGTCAGACACGTCCGCTAAATGTCATGCCCGTCCATTTAAAATCCACTGCTCTCGAAGAGGCAGCTCTACGTCAATCGATATGGGTTTATCTGCTCCCTGATTAGTCTCTAGGGCTGGGTGCGGAGTGATTAGCTATCGGGTGGGAGGGTAGGGTGACGCATGTGACGCATATTCTTACTGCGCGCTCTATTCAAAAAAACATATTTTCTAATGAATATATTTTTTCACCATAGACAGTGCATTAGGAAAAAGCGTCACCAGCGTCACCAGCGTCACCAGCGTCACCAGGGAGCGTTTTGCACCTGACCGCGATGGCCCTCCCTACAGCGGACTTGGCCCCGCCTGCACTGAGGTGTGCTTTATGCATGACGATCAGTATGCGTGGAGACTGTTATTCTATAGCCGACATTCATATGTGACGCAGCAAATGGCCGTAGAGAGCCCCAAGTCACCGATGCTGCAAAATGTGCAAATGACAGCTTCTCCAAGCATAGCGGGCGTTCATTTCTGAACTGCAATACCAATCTTTAATCGTGTGGCGACCTCGGGCGACCGATTACTTCGCCAGAATTTTCGCAAGCTGCGCAGCTGATGTGACGCCGTCAATAAGCCGGGTGTGTCCGATATTACCAACGTGGGCTGGAATATGCCCCATTCCGGCGCAGCCAAGAACGACTGTATCAACTTTATCTTCGGTGACAGCACGTTTGATTTCGCCAACCACTACATCCGCCGTTCCGGCTGGATCGATTTCCAGATCTAACACGGGAACACCACTGGCACGGACGCGGGCCAGTTGGGATGTGAAGCCATAAGCGTGGATGTTCTTTTCCAGTATGGGCACAGAAACGTCTAAAGTGGTCACGACAGAAAATTTGGCTCCTGAAAGCACAGCCATGTGATAGGCTGCTTGGCCAATACCAATGACTGGACAGGATGCGATATCGCGGGCGGCGTCCAGCCCGGTGTCATCAAAGCAGCCAATAATAATGGCCTTTGCGCCTGCATCAGAGGCTTTGCGCACTAGCGTCAACAACGGCGGGATACAGGCCGCGCCGTCTTCAGGGCCTTGGATCGCGGCTGGTCCTTCGACAGAGGTCCACCCTTCCAGCTCGACGCCTGCAAATGATGCCGTTTCAACCATGGCTTTGGTCATGGCGTCTGTGCTGTTGGGATTGATCAGGACAATCATTAGACGGCTTTTCCGGCGTCGCTGCCTGCGCGTGCTTTACGTCGGTTGCTCAAAAGTGCAAGGGCGAGGAATATGCCGATAATCAGAAGGGAGAACACTGTCGTCAGCGTGCCAAGCGCGTAAAGCACAGGCGATGTGACATTCGTCGTCATCCCGTAGATTTCTAAAGGCAGCGTGTTGTAGCTACCCGCCGTTAGCAGGGTGCGCGCGAATTCGTCATAACTGAGCGTGAAGCCAAACAAGGCGACGCCAATCAGCGAGGGTGCAATTATCGGCAATACAACATGGCGGATTGTCTGCCATGGGGATGCCCCAAGATCGCGGGCGGCTTCCTCAAAGCTTTTGTCGAAACGATTGAACACGGCGAACATGATCAGCAAGCCAAACGGCAGCGTCCAAGTAAGTTGCGCACCAAAACCGGATGTCGACCAATGCACGTTGAGCCCGCTTTGCGAAAACAGCAAGCCCACACCCAGCGAGACAAGGATCGACGGGATCACCAGCGCCGTTATGATAAGGTAGAACAGAATGCCCGAGCCTACGAATTTCTTGCGAAATGCCAGGCCGCCCATAACCGAGACGACCACTGTTGTGACCATGACCATCAGACCCAACAAGATTGAACGGCGAAAGCTGCCCCAAATGTCGCCGACAGCCTGTTGTTCAAACAAGTCATAGAACCAATACATCGACACGCCGCGCATCGGGAATGTCAGCCCGCCACCCTCGCCTTGGAACGATAGAATGCCGATGGTCAGGGTCGGACCGTAAAGGAACATCACAAACAGCGCGAAGAAAGCGGATAGCAGGTAAAATGATCTGGCGCGCGGTTCCATTACAGTTCCTTCCGGATGTCGACAAAGCGCAACAAGATGCCGATGGTGATCAGCACAGTCGCGAGCAGCACGATGGCGGTGGCAGACGCGCTTGGGTATTGGAGCAGTGCAATGTCGTTCGATATCAGGCGGCCCACGTTGGCGGATTGACTGCCGCTCATGAAGCGCACAGTGATGAAGTCGCCCATTACCAGCGTCACCACGAAAATAGTGCCGATCATGATTCCCGGTTTCGTCAGCGGTATGATCACGTTCCACAGGATTTGCGCACCGCTTGCGCCTGCATCACGTGCAGCCTCGATCAGGGATTTGTCGATCCGCATCATCGTGTTGAAGATCGGGACGACCATGAACAGCGTGTAGAGGTGCACAAAAGCGAGGATGACGGCGAAATCTGAAAACAACAACCACTCGACCGGTTCGTCTATGACGCCCCAAGACATCAAGGTTGTGTTGGCGATGCCATTGCGCCCCAGAAACGGAATCCAGCTGATCATGCGGATGATGTTGGAGGTCCAGAACGGGATTGTGCACAGCAGGAATAGTGCGATTTGCCATGTCAGGCTGCGAATGTGGAATGCCAGATAATAGGCTACGGTGAACCCTATGACCAAGGTAAAGGCCCATGTGATGAACGCATATTTGAACGTATTGAGAAAGACGGTGTAGGTGACGGGCGACCCAAACAGGAACGCGTAGTTGTCCCATTCTAAGGCCGGAATGATCGAGAATTCTGTTGCCCGCCAAAAGCTGACGATCACGATCAGCACAATCGGCATCACGAGAAAAACCAGCAAAATGGCGGCAAGGGGCGACACCATAAGCCAGCCGGTCACATTGCGATTTTCTAACAGCTTTTTCATGAGTATTCTTTGTATTGTATGGGGTGGGTGCACCCCGTAAGGCGCACCCGTTGGTCGTTCTTAAGCGGCGATAAATTCGTTCCACTTGCGGACCATGTATTGGTTTTCGTCCATGACAGAGTTCCAGCACACAACTGATCCCATGCGATCAAGGAAGGCCCCACCATCGCGAACTTCGCCTGCACCGGCCAGTTTGTCGCCAGTTGGGGACAAGATGTCACCTTCCGCGGCTTTGCCTTCGTACCAGAAACCCCATTCGTCTGCGGTCATGAACTCTTTCGACGTTTCAGGAACAGCAGAGTAATAGCCCTGACGCATCAGATAACCGCCGACCCAGCCGGAGAGGTACCAGTTGATGTATTCATAAGCTGCTTCCAGCTCCAAACCAGAAAGTGCAGCAGAGATGCCCAAACCACCACCCCACGAGCGGTAGCCTTCTTCCAAAGGCTGGTAGACGCATGGGACACCTTGCGATTTGACCGCCGTGATCGCTGGAGACCACATGGACTGGATCACAACTTCGCCGGACGCCATCAGGTTGACGCTTTCATCAAAGGACTTCCAGAATGCGCGGAACTGACCGTTTTTCTTGGCTTCGGTGAAGATGCCAAGCGTCAGGTCGATCTCTTCTTTCGTCATGTTGCCTTTGTCGGGGTAGGTGTATTCGCCCATGGATTCCACGACCATCGCCATGTCCATGATCCCGATAGACGAGATGTCGAGGATTGATGCCTTGCCTTTAAATTCAGGGTTTAAAAGTTCGGACCAGTTGTTGATCGGACGGCCAATTAGGTCAGGGCGGATGCCCAGCGTGTCAGCGTTGTAGATCGTCGGGATCAGGGTCATCCAACCGGATTCCTCATCCACAAAGTCAGTGCCGTTCGGACCAGATGTGAACCCGACAGTATGCGGCGCTGTGCCCTGTGCGATTGTGCTGGTTGGTGTCAAAAGACCGTTGC
>JABITU010000203.1 GCA_018668195.1 Tateyamaria sp.
AAATCTGTTTTGGCACAGATCAACTAACCGATTGTTAAGGCTGTTCGGTCATTGATGCACAAAGGCCGGGCAGAACGCGCGGTATGACGGAGGCGATTGTGCAGCAGTTACTGAATGTCTGGATGGGGCTGGATATCCGGCGGCAGATCACCGTAGTGGTGGCCACTGTCGCCATGTTTCTCGCAGTTTTGGCGATGTCGCGGATTGTGAGCGCTCCGTCGATGACCCTGCTTTATGCAGGTCTTGAAAATGGTGCTGCAGGGGACGTTGTACGCTCTCTTGAGCAGCGTGGTGTGCCGTTTGAGGTGCGTGGCGGTTCAATTTTTGTTCAGGCCAGTGACCGAGATCAATTGCGGATGACCTTGGCCTCGGAAGGGTTGCCTGCAAACAGTAGCAGAGGTTACGAACTGCTAGATTCTCTAACTGGGTTTGGAACAACATCGCAGATGTTCGACGCTGCATATTGGCGTGCCAAAGAAGGAGAGTTGGCGCGTACGATCGTATCGGGACCGCACATTGCACTGGCGCGAGTCCACATTGCATCCACTGGATCCAACCCCTTCCAACGCAACGTTACGCCGACCGCGTCGGTCGCCGTTACACCAAACGGTGGCGGTCTCACTCCACAACAAGCCAAGGCAATCCGGTTCCTTGTAGCGTCGGCAGTCTCAGGTCTTTCGCCAGAAGATGTGGCCGTTATAGATGCAAATGGTACGCTAATCAGTGCGGTAGACGAGGCTGCTCCGGCGTCTGGTGCAGACGACAAAGCGCAGATACTTCGTGAACGGGTCGAGCGACTGCTAGAAGCGCGGGTAGGCTTTGGCAACGCAATTGTTGAGGTCAGTGTCGACACGGTCACCGAGACTGAGGAAATTCGAGAGCGTAAGTTCGACCCAACAAACCGTGTCGCAATCAGTACCGACACTGAAGAAATCACCAGCAACTCAAACGAAGCAGGTGGTGGCGACGTTACTGTCGCATCCAATCTGCCCGATGGTGACGCGGCAGGTGGAGATACGGCGTCATCGCAAAACACAGAAACGCGCGAGCGAATTAACTATGAGGTGTCCGAGACCGAACGCGCAATCACACGTTCGGCCGGAGCAATCAAGCGTGTGACGGTGGCGGTTTTGGTAAACGATGCTACCGAAAAATCTGCCGACGGAGGCCAGGTGACAACACCGCGCGCAGAAGCGGAGATGGATGATCTCCGCGAACTGGTGGCCTCTGCGGTTGGGTTTGATGAAACGCGCGGTGACATAATCACGATTAAATCGATGGCCCTGCAAACACTAGTCCCTATGGGCACCGAGGTGTCCTCGTCTTTGTTCGACCGGTTCGAACTGGATCTTATGTCTGCGATCCAGATGGCAATTTTGGCGATCGTTGCCATCGTTCTAGGCCTGTTTGTTGTTCGCCCCTTGCTGTCTCGCAATCCTCAAAATGAAGCCCCTCCGGCGGCTCTCCTTCCCGCGACGACCGAGCCGGAATCGGATAATGCGCTAACCGGTGAAGTAAGTGGAGAGCTTGATGATTTTCCTGACCTTCAATTGGATGATAGCTTTTCTGATATGCCTGCGCTCAACTTTGCAAACGTTTCCGGCGATGGCTCCGCCTCTGATGATCCGGTGGATCGATTGCGCGCGATGATCGGAGAGCGCCAAGAGGAGACAGTGGAAATTCTGCGTAGCTGGCTTGAAGAGAGCGAGGAACGCGCATGATTACTGCGTCACATTTATTCGAAGATTTCGGGGGCATACCCAAGCCCACATCAAAAGCACCTTCTTTCAGGATAGAGGAAGTTGAAGACCAGAAACTTGAATCATTCGAGAACGGATACCGGGCAGGGTGGGACGATGCCATAAAAGCCCAAGCGGAAACAAACACTCATGTGTCTTCGGAATTAGCCACAAGTTTGCAGGATGCTTCGTTCGAGTTTCATGAAGTCCGAAACACCCTAAGTGCTGCAGTGCAGGACATTATGGATGAGGTTATGAAGACGATCATGCCTAAGATCGCGCAGACCAGCCTTGGTGCTCATATCCGCGAACAGGTCATCTCGATGACGCGTGGTGCGCTCGACCGATCCATAGAGATTGTGATCGCACCAGACGCTGAAGACGTAGTGCGGACACTTTTTGATAATGACGTTGAGCGACCGTTTCGGTTTGCCATAGACCCACTCTTGTCACCGACGCAGGTGCTATTGCGTGTTGGCGCCGAGGAGCGGGAAATCAATCTGCATGAGACATTGGACGAAGTGTCGAGGACCGTGCAGTCATATTTTGAAACAGAACAAGCGGAGCGTAAGGATGGCTGAATCGCCTGATACACAGACCTTGGCGTCTGATACACATAATCCATTCACTGCTGTCCCGATAGAGATCACCGTTTCAGTTGGGCGCGCGCGCCCTCTTGTAAGAGACCTCGTTATGCTGGGCGCTAATGCCGTATTGACCTTGGATAAGCGCGTTGACGATCCGGTAGATTTATATGTCGGAGACAAGTTGATAGCGCGCGGGACTTTGGAGGAAGCCGAGGGCGAAGACTCGGGGCAACTTGTTGTCAGGCTGATCGAGATCCTGGATGTAAGCGCAGGTGCCTAAATTGGTGAGACTGTTTCTGACAACCTTGTTAATCGCGCTACCAATCGGTGCATTTGCCCAGGATTTATCTATTTCGCTTGGGGATGACGGATCACTGAGTGCGCGAACCTTCCAACTGATCGCCCTGATCACCGTGCTCAGTCTTGCACCCGGTCTGGCCATTATGATCACGTGTTTTCCATTTCTCGTCACGGTCCTGTCGATCCTGCGCCAGGCCATCGGTTTGCAGCAATCTCCACCTAATATGTTGATCGTCAGTCTTGCGCTATTTTTGACCTATTTCGTAATGGAACCGGTATTTACCGAAGCTTGGACGCGTGGTTTGCAACCGCTCACCAATGAAGAGATTGATGCCGAGACAGCCTTTGTCCGCACACTTGAACCATTCCGAGTTTTCATGGTCGCACGATTAGACGCTGATACATTTGCAGCTATGGCCGACTTGCGCCCCGACACTCAAGGATTGCAACTGACAACTGAAGCACCATTGTCTGTCATGATCCCAAGCTTTTTGCTGTCAGAAATCTCGCGCGCTTTCCAGATTGGATTTCTTGTGTTTTTGCCATTTTTGATCATCGACTTGGTCGCTGCAGCTATTTTGATGAGTATGGGCATGATGATGGTGCCCCCTGCGATCGTGTCTTTGCCATTCAAGCTCGCCTTTTTTGTTATTGCAGACGGGTGGAGCCTGATCGCTGGCAGCCTCGTACGAAGCTATTTCTAGTCATGCGTTAATTTATCACATCTGGGGTATTATGTGCCATCTATGCTAACATACTCGTGTCGACTTCGCTGAAGCTGGCGAAAACCGCCACTCGGCAAACGTGTTCAATAACCCGCCGGCGAATAATTTACATCACCCTTAGGGGTACTAATCTTTTACGATCACTCGGCCATGAAAAGCTATGGAGGAGTGAGAAGGATGCCTGCCCCTGGCTGCGGTCCCCTCGAGGATATTCGAAGCCAAAAGAACGTAATGAAAGATTAATGTAAAATGAATTCGCACATGGAGCTGTACGGTCGGGGACGCCGTTGACCGCATCAAAAGACGAACCACTTCTATTTTATGAGGCACCAAACCCAGTGCTCGTCGTGCTTTTTCGCCCTAAATACATTACGTCAGGCGGGGCAGCCTCGAAATCAATCGTCTGCTTTGAGCATACCCTTTTCTTTCAATTGTGCGTAGCATTCATCCAGCGCTTTTCGTGCGCGAGCGCCCATTTCGATAATGTCATCCTGGCTAATCACCAGTGGGGGAGAAATGACCATTCTGTCGTAGACATGACGCATAATCAGATTGTTGGCAAAGCTTCGTTCTCGGCACATGAAGCCAGCAGTGCCTGCATCCATTGCGAATTTGGCACGGCTGTCTTTATGCGGCGTTAGCGCCAACGAGCCCATCATGCCAATCATTTTCGTCTCGCCTACGAGCGGATGATCACCCAGCCCATGCCACATTTCTGCGAGAGCCGGGGCGGCCACCTCTCGGACATGATCGACAATGTGTTCATCTTCAAGGATACGCAAGTTCTCTAGTGCGACGGCTGCGGCGACTGGGTGGCCTGAATAGGTATAACCGTGGTTGAATTCGTCGGATCCGATGACCTCGGCCACTTCGTCACATACGACCGACCCGCCGATTGGCTGATATCCAGAGCTGAGGCCCTTGGCGATGGTCATGATGTGCGGCTTGATCCCAAGTGTCTGAGAGCCGAACCAGTTCCCGGTGCGGCCAAAGCCGCAGATGACCTCATCCGCGATCAGCAGGATTTCATATTTATCGCAGATGCGTTGAATTTCTGGCCAATAGGTGGTGGGCGGAATGATTACTCCACCTGCGCCCTGAATAGGTTCGGCGATGAAAGCTGCGACGCGGTCCTCGCCGAGGTCAAGAATCGCCTGTTCCAATTCTCTTGCGCGCGTCAGTCCAAAATCTTCGGGGGTCATATCGCCGCCTTCGGACCACCAGTTGGGCTGGTTGATGTGATGGATGTCCGGAATTGGCATGCCGCCCTGCGCATGCATTGGGGTCATACCGCCCAGTGATCCGGACCCAACTGACGAGCCATGATAGGCGTTTTTGCGGCTAATGATGATGGACTTTTCTGGCTGACCCTTAGTCGCCCAATAGGTGCGCACCATGCGAATGTTGGTATCATTTGCTTCTGAACCTGATCCAGCGAAAAAGACGTGGTTCAGATCACCTGGCGCCAGTTCCGCAATTTTTTGTGCAAGAGCGATTGCAGGAACGTGGGTCGTTTGGAAAAAGGTGTTGTAATAGGGCAGTTCGCGCATCTGACGTGCCGCAACGTCAGCTAACTCGTTCCGCCCATAGCCGATGTTCACGCACCACAGGCCGGCCATGCCGTCTAGGATTTTGTTGCCTTCGCTGTCATGCAGATACACGCCTTTGGCCCGGGTGATAATTCGCGCACCCTTCTTGGCCAATTCGCCACTGGCGGTGAAGGGGTGCATGTGGTGCGCCGAATCCAGCGCTTGCAGTTCGGACGTAGGCAGATGGTTGGTGATTACAGGCATGAAAACCTCTTATGTTTGAACATTTCGAGAATATGTGCATCCCGCGTGGCGTCAATGATGTACCGCCGATGTTGCTGGACGGCGGGCACAAAACTTGATTTCATGATGTTGGATCCGGAAATACCGGGTGTGATACAGGAGTACACCATGAAAAAGATGATGTTGAGCACCGTTGCGACTGTTGCCCTAGTGGGTGCGGCGCTGGCAGATGAGGTGCGCGTTTATAACTGGTCGGATTACATCGACGAAGATTTGTTGACCAAGTTCGAACAAGAGACCGGCCTAAAATTGATCTATGACGTTTTTGACAGCAATGAAGTGTTGGAAACAAAGATGCTGGCGGGATCATCGGGCTATGACATCGTGGTGCCATCAGGCACGTTTCTGCAACGTCAGATCAGTGCAGGCGCTTTCCAAAAGCTTGATTCAGACCAGTTGCCCAACGCTAAAAACCTATGGGATGTCGTCGAAGCCCGAACAGCGCAATATGATCCCGACAATGCCTATTCGATTAATTATATGTGGGGCACGACAGGCATTGGCGTGAATGTTGGCAAGGTTCAGGAAATCCTTGGCGAAGACGCACCGATGGGATCGCTTAAACTGGTCTTCAATCCGGCGAACATGGAAAAGCTGCAGGCCTGTGGTGTGCATTTCCTCGACGCACCGACCGAGATGATCCCCGCCGCACTAAAGTTTATTGGCGAGGACCCTGATAGCCATGATCCGGATGTGCTGGCCAAAGCCGAACCCATCCTGGCGGCCGTCGCACCATATGTCCAAAAGTTCCACAGCTCTGAGTACATTAATGCACTGGCCAATGGTGATATTTGCGTAGCGTTCGGCTGGTCCGGCGATATCCTTCAAGCGCGTGATCGCGCAGCAGAAGCGGAAAATGGCGTTGAAGTTGCCTATAATGCACCCAGTGAAGGTGCATTAATGTGGTTCGATCAGATGGCGATCCCGGCGGACGCGCCTAATTCAGAAGGGGCGCATCAGTTCCTGAACTTCATAATGGATGCACAAAACATGGCTCAGGCGTCTAACTATGTCTATTACGCCAATGGAAACGCGGCCAGTCAGGAATTCCTCGAAGAAGATGTGATAGGCGATCCTGCCATTTATCCGGACGCAGCGACGCTGGAAAACCTGTACACCACTACGCCGTACCCGGCGCGCGTTCAGCGAACGGTGACGCGCATGTGGACCAAGATCAAATCGGGCACCTGAGCCTCGATTGACAGGGCGCGGGGATCCTCTCGCGCCCTATTTAATTTTGTACGGATTATGCCCTTGGCAGATAGTGTTTTCGCCCCCTGGGACGACTCGGATCAAAAGCCGCTGATCCGCTTTCGAAATGTAACGAAGCGTTTCGGTGATTTTACCGCAATTGATAACCTGACCCTGGATATTTTCGCGCAAGAGTTTTTTGCCCTTCTGGGTCCTTCTGGTTGTGGCAAAACAACGATGATGCGCATGCTGGCGGGTTTCGAAAACCCGACCAAAGGTGCCATCGAATTGGCCGGCCAAGATATCGCGGGTGTACCGCCAAATAAACGGGCGGTGAACATGATGTTCCA
This sequence comes from Tateyamaria sp., assembly GCA_018668195.1. Next base: position 6,725 of record JABITU010000203.1, read on the forward strand.
GTCCTATGCCCTTTTTCCGCATCTGACGGTGCAGGACAATATTGCATTTGGATTGCGTAGAGAAAGCCGCGATTCTAATTTCATTAGTGCGCGCGTGAGCGAAATGCTCAAACTTACTAGACTTGAAAAATTTGCCCGGCGCAAACCGCATCAAATTTCGGGTGGACAACGGCAACGGGTTGCGCTGGCACGGTCGCTGGCCAAGGCCCCAAAGCTGCTGTTGTTGGATGAGCCTCTGGGCGCGTTGGATGCCAAGCTACGCGAGGCGACGCAGTTCGAATTGATGGACATTCAAGAAAAGACTGGCACGACATTTGTCATTGTGACCCACGATCAGGAAGAGGCGATGACGGTTGCAAGCCGCGTGGCTGTGATGGACGAAGGTAGGATCATGCAGGTGGCGACCCCCGAAGAAATTTATGAGGCCCCCAACAGTGTCTACGTCGCAGACTTCATCGGTGACGTGAATATTATCCCTGGCACCGCAAAGGCTGCCGGGCCGGACCACTAC
>JABITU010000204.1 GCA_018668195.1 Tateyamaria sp.
ACCAACGGCATTCAGGCGATGGACCTCGTGGCGCGCAAGATGATGGACGGCGGTGATGCTGCTGCTGGTTTGCTAGACGAAATCGAAGTAAACGCAGAGGCTGCCCGGACGCAGTTCCCACGTATGGCCGAAGCCGTCTGGCAAGCCAGCGAGACGTTGCGCGATGCAACTGAGTGGCTGGCCGCGCAATCTGATTTGCAAGAGCGCTTTGCCGGGGCGGTGCCCTATCTGCATGCTTTTGCCCGCGTTCTGGGCGGCCATTTCCACCTAATGGCAGCGATGGCTGATCCGGGCGGTGCTCGGGAAAAGCTGGCGCGATTTTACATTCAGCGGCTGTTGCCTGAACACGCGAGCCTGTTGGTGCATGCGCAGGCAGGGGCAGAAGACCTATTTGCGCTAAGCGTTGACGAATTGGTGGCGTGAACGCTGGTTGACAAAGGCGCGAGCGGCGGTTTTGTGAATGCACCCGGCTTTTCGACCGCTGTGGCAGTGACCTTTTGAATTGGATCGCCACTTATGCGTTTTGTCCGTAGGGTCCGTTCTGATAGTGCTGCACAGGTCACGGATGAAGCGAAACGAGACCTGGTAAAAGGATAAACCACGTGACGAGACAACCATCTGGCCTGCGCTACCCCTGGGAAGGCGTGCCTGAACATGGAACTGCGACACAGGTGGCTGACGGGGTGTTGTGGTTTCGGTTGCCGCTGCCGATGCGTCTGGATCATGTTAATGTATATGCATTGGATGATGGTGACAGCTGGACTGTGATCGATACTGGTTTCAATTCGCGCAAGACGCGTGGTATCTGGGCTGAAATGATGCAGGGGCCGTTGGGCGGCAAGCCTATTGGGCGGGTTGTCGTCACCCATCACCATCCCGATCACGTGGGCCTTGCAGGGTGGTTGCAAAGCGATTTTGGGGCCGAGCTGGTGACCACGCGCACCGCCTGGCTGTTTGCGCGGATGTTGACGTTGGATGTGCAGGAAAAGCCCGCTGCAGAGACGCTGACATTCTGGCGCGAAGCGGGGATGGACGCGGACCTTTTTGCCAAACGCGCTGAGGAACGCCCTTTTAACTTTGCTGATATTGTGGCCCCGATGCCGCTGGGCTTTACCCGCATTCAGCAGGGTCAGACCATACAGATGGGTGGCCGCACTTGGGACATACACATGGGCAACGGACACGCCCCCGAACATGCCACATTCTGGAGCCGTGATGACCATTTGGTGATTTCTGGGGACCAGATACTTTCATCGATCAGTCCCAATATTGGTGTCTATGCGACTGAGCCGATGGCCGACCCTGTGGGCGAATGGCTGGAAGCCTGCGAGCGTCTGCAGCCGCTTGCACGCGAAGACCATCTGGTGCTTGGGGGGCACAAGTTGCCGTTTACGGGTTTGCCTATGCGAATGAAGCAACTGATCGACAATCATCATGGGGCGCTTCGGCGATTGACGGATTATCTGGACACGCCGCGCACCGCACCAGACTGTTTTGTGCCACTTTTTAAACGATCGATCGGCGAAGGTGAGTACGGGCTGGCGCTTGTCGAGGCAGTGGCGCACCTGAACCACTTATTGCACCTAGGGCAGGTTACGCGGGTGGCGCGAAACGATGGCGCTTGGTTGTGGCAGCGAATCGCTGACTGAGGAACGCTTGACATTGCAATTGGGCGAAATCGTCTGGGCAGCAGCGGTTTTTGTGCTAACCGGCATAGCGATGTGTACAGGGGGCCGATATGGGCAGCACCATCCAAACCACTGCCGAAGCACATGAGGCACAAGCGATGCCGCGCCAGCACGAGGTGCATTGCGACCCCGGCGCCACAAATGCGGCGACCAAGCCAGTTCCAAGCGGTATCAGCAAAACGCCTGTTGAGCAGAAAAGCCCGGCGCAATGGGCTTATGAGCGGATTATCCTTTATCTCAAGAACTTTGAAGGAAACCTGGACAATGATCATGAGGTCGCAATCTGTTTTACTGGTGGCGATGCAGATGTTCTGCGGATCGAGGGGATGGGTTATTTTGACCCGGACATCGTGACGTTTTATGGCAGTGATGTGACTGGGGCCAAGGCTTAGATGATCCAGCATGCAAGCCAGTTAAATGTGATGTTGCGTGCGCTGCCCAAGCCGGTCGAAGTTACCGAACCTACCCGCATCGGGTTTCGTTTGGTTCAGGACCTCGAACAGAGCTGAAACATGTGCGAAAGACGCAGTGACAGCGTGTTGCAAATGCGCTAACCCCAAATCCAGCCAAATGAGCAAGGGAGCCGGACATGGCAGATCACAAACACGGTGAGATGGATATCAAAGACAATGAGAAGACGTTTGAGGGCTTTATGAAATTCACCAATAGATCGGTGGTTTTGATCCTTGTACTGATCGTTGCCATGGCGATTTTCATCACCTGAGTCGGCCATTTGGTGGAAAAGATAGCGATGCGCTTGCTGCTTTTATTGGCGTTCTGTGCATGCATGGCGGGCTGTGCCGTGCCCCCGGCTGTCCCCTATGCTTCGAATGAACGGATTGCCGAATTGGCGTATCGATCGCCGGGGCCTGCAACGTTGACTGTGTTTACCATGGTTAACAACCGATCGGGCCGCGGTGGGCATTCGGCAATAATGATTAACGGCTCGCAGCGGGTGATTTTTGACCCTGCGGGGTCATTTGTAAATGATCGTGTCCCTGAACAAGAAGATGTGTTGTTTGGAGTGACGCCGGCGGTTCTGGCAGGGTACAAAAGCGCACATGCGCGCAGCGCGTATCACGTCGTTAGTCAATCATTTCAAGTTACGCCTGAACAGGCAGAGATCGCTCTGAAACTTGCAGTTGGCAACGGGGCCGTGCCCCAATCTTACTGTGCCAATGCCACGTCGGGGATATTGCGCCAAGTGCCGGGTTTCGAGGATCTTGATCAGACGTTCTTTCCAACCCGACTGATGGATAATCTGTCGCGCCGCCCCGGCGTCGTAGAAGACCATTACTATGAAGATGATGAAGGCACGATACTGGACGGAATCGCGAAGGTACGGCTTTAGCGCGACGTGCGGACGCTGTTTGCATGCGCAAATGCGCCCCGCCCGCCGTCCCTTTAGCCGATCAACATCATAAGTGTGAAGAGAGTTGCCGCACCTGCGCCAATAGCGGCGAATAGGTTTTTGGTAGCCATGCCTGCAGCGACAGTTGCAACCGATGCGCCGATGCGCGCGGCGTCGAGGCTGCCGCCTTCATCTGAAAAAACTACCAGCGGTGCCACCAATGCTGGCAAAACTGCCACGGCTGTGTAGCGCAGGTGGCGCAGCAGCCAGTCGGGCAGGGGCCGGTCGCCAATGAAGCCGATGAAAGCGAAACGCAGCAGGAAACTGCCCACACCGAGGGTGATTATGATGAACCACAGGTTGCCGGTGTCAATCATGGCGCACGTCGCTCAAGCCATAGGTCGACCTGTGCACCGGCCATCATGCCTGCGATCCCGGCCACTAGCAGGCCCAGCGAATAGGGAATGCTGGCTGCTGCGATACTGATCACCACAGCCACGCCCGCTGCCACTATGTGTGGCAGGGTGCGCATCATTGGCGCCACCATCGACAGGAACATAATGGGCAATGCAAAGTCGAGTGGGATTTGAGGTGGCAGTGCCGTTCCCAAGGCCGCACCTGCAAAACTGGCTGCGTACCAAGTCGGGATCAGCAGCGTGCACGTGCCAAAGAAATAGGACATCCGCGCAGGCACGCTCATCTGTGGTTCAGCATCAAAGCGCGCATGGCTGAGCGCATAGCTTTGATCAACCAACATGTAGGCGGCGCAGGCCCGCTGCCAAAGTGGCGCCTTTCCGAGGTAGGGAGTCAGTGCCGCTGAATACATTGCCACCCGCAGGTTCACTGCCAAAGCTGAGACTAGTACGATGATGGTGGGGGTTTCGTCTTGCATCAGTTGCAACGCAGTGAATTGTGCCGCTCCTGCGATCACTACCAGTGAAAAGCTCATCACTTCGAACAGGTTCAGGCCAGCTTCGGTTGCCAGCACCCCGAAAAGCAGCGCGAAGGGGGCCGCCACCACCATGAATGGCGCACCGTCGCGTACGCCGGCCCGAAAGGCGGATTTGGTGGTGGTCGCGGGCATGAAACGTCCTTAGGTTAGCAGTGAACTTTTAGCGTTCTGACAGGGGGGATGCAATTGGCACAAGATCAGAATTCAGCGGGATATCTGGTTTCACCAGATCCAAAAGCGCCGCGCCTGATCCGCCGTGTTGTGGGGCATGACCAGACCGGTGCCGGGACCGAGATATCCGTGGTCGAAGAGCGCCCGCTTACCATTTTTCTGAATGGGCAGGAAATTGTCACGGCCATGACGATTGGTGATTACCCTGACTATCTGGCGCTTGGGTTTCTGCGTAACCAAGGGATGCTGCACGACGACGAGGACGTAACTGGTGTCGATTATGACGCAGAGCTGGAAACCGTGGTGGTGCGCACAGCACATCCCACTAATCACGAAGAGAAGCTGAAGAAAAAGACGCGCACAAGCGGATGCGCTGTGGGTACTGTCTTTGGTGACATGATGGCAGGGCTTGAGGATGTTACCTTGCCCAAAGCCCGGGTGCGAACCTCGTGGTTGTACACCTTGGCAGCACAGATTAATCGCACACCATCCCTGTATCTCGAGGCAGGGGCGATCCATGGGACGGTACTGTGTCATGAGGATCAGCCGCTGGTCTATATGGAAGATGTGGGGCGCCACAACGCTGTCGACAAGATCGCCGGCTGGATGATGGCTACGCAGACTGCACCGGATGACAAGATTCTTTATACCACGGGGCGGCTCACCTCTGAAATGGTAATTAAAACGGCCCTCATGGGCATACCGGTGCTTGCATCCCGGTCTGGGTTTACGGCTTGGGGCGTTGAAATTGCTCAGCAGGTGGGTCTAACACTTATTGGGCGTATGCGCGGACAGAGGTTCATTTGCCTGAGCGGTGAAGACCGGTTGATGCGTGATGCAGATCCGGGTGCCATCGCCCACGAGTCGCAAAAATCTGCGCGCAAAGGTGTCACATCATGAGGACAGCAAGGCGATGAAACAGCCATTGGGTGTGATCCTCGCAGGTGGTCTGGCCACGCGTATGGGTGGCGGTGATAAAGGCAATCTGCAGCTTGGTTCGGGCACTCTGCTCAGCCATGTCGCCGAGCGGTTGCACCCACAAGTTGCAGGCCTCGTGTTGAATGCCAATGGCGATCCGGCGCGATTTTCCGGGCATGGGATGCCCGTAGTAGCAGATAGTATAGCGGGCCATGCAGGCCCCTTGGCCGGAGTTTTGGCGGGACTTGACTGGGCCGCAGAACAAGGGTCGGACAGCATCGTAACTGCCGCCGCCGACACGCCCTTTCTGCCTCGCGATTTGGTTGCCCGTCTGCAATCGGTGTCCGAGGGCATGGTTCATCCGCTGGCGCTGGCTGCGACACCTGATCCTGCACGCGGCACGGCGCGGCATCCAACATTTGGCCTTTGGCCTGTGGCTTTGCGCGATGATCTGCGCGCGGCGCTCACCCAAGGGGTACGCAAGGTGGTGATTTGGACAGACCGGCATGGCGCGCGCGTTGCGACATTCCCTGATGATGCTGCTTTTTTTAACGTGAATACGCCGGATGATCTGATCCGGGCGAAGGCGATGTTATGAATATTTATGGCATTGTGGGCTGGAAGAACGCGGGCAAGACCGGGCTGATGGAACGGCTGGTCACCGAGATGACCTCGCGCGGGCTGCGGGTTTCAACTGTCAAACATGCCCACCATAGCTTTGACGTGGATCACCCGGGCAAAGACAGCCATCGCCACCGCATCGCAGGTGCGACCGAGGTGTTGCTGGCCTCGCGCAATCGTTTTGCGCTCATGCACGAGCTGCGCGATGCGCCCGAGCCAACTCTTTCCGCGCTCTTGGAAAGGTTGTCGCCAGTCGATCTGGTGCTGATCGAAGGCTACAAGCGTGATGCGCATCCAAAGGTCGAGGCGCATAGAGCATCAACCGGCAATCCTTTAATCGCATCGGGCGATCCGACGATCCGGGCTGTGGCCAGTGATACGGCAATGGTGCTGGATCGGCCGGTCTTCGATTTGAATGACACAGTAGCAGTTGCCGATTTCATCCTCTCCGAGGTCGGGTTGTGAGCAGATTCGACACAATTCTTGTGGCGGATTGGAGCGCGGGCAAGCGGCGGCCCGCGCGGCCCTCGAAGGATGCGATCTGGCTGGGGGTGGCGCGGGGCGGTGTTGCAGATGACCCGGTCTATTGCCGATCGCGCCAGGACGCTGAAGCGTTGATTGCTGGCTTGATCAAAGCCGAAAAGGACGCTGGGCGACGCTTGCTGGCCGCGTTTGATTTCCCGTTTGGTTATCCGCAAGGTGTGACGCGCAGGATCGTGAGCAGTGATGATCCGCTGGATCTGTGGGCGTGGCTGGCCGACCGGATCACGGACGCACCCGATGGCAGCAACAACCGGTATGCAATCGCCGAAGAGATGAACCGCATGTTCGATGGCACTGGCCCGTTTTGGGGCAAGCCTAATAAGCAAGACTGGCCCGATGTGCCATATCGCAAGGCTGGCATTACGTATGATCAGGTGGCTGAACACCGGGCCTGTGACCGGGCTGCGCGGGCTGCGTCAAGCTGTTTTCAGCTTGCCTTTCCGCCGACGGTGGGTGGGCAGGTGTTGATGGGATTGCCAGTGCTGCACAGGCTCAGATGTGCGGGTGGCGTTGCCGTCTGGCCATTTGAGCCTTGGCAGGACGCGCCTGTCGTTCTGGCCGAGATATGGCCGGGTTTGATTGAACAGGCAGTTAAATCGCAGCTGTCCGAGCTGGGACCACAGGCCATTCGCGATTGTGAACAGGTGCGATTGCTAGCGCTGGCTCTGTCTCGGTTGCCCGAGGATGAATTGCATGGGTGGATGTCAGACTTGCCTGACATCGCGCGGCAAGAGGCGTGGATTCTTGGCGCCGGTCACAACGCGCGGCTGGTCGCATTGGCGCGAAAAGAAAAAGAGGCCCACAAACCATTGGCCAATGACTGTTTTGCCTTGCCGCCCGGCATCGACTGGACACCTGTTGACGTCGCCTTGGAGGATTTGCGTAGTCGTCTTGGGCCGGTCGTGGGGCTTGCGCAAACGCCGCTGACAGAGGCGCTTGGGCGCATCGTTGCGCGCAACGTCACGGCCCGGCGTGCCCATCCGCCTCTGCCAAATACGGCAGTTGACGGCTACGGTTTTGCAGGCGGACGCGGGCCCGGCGCACATCGCTTGCCTTTGATTGCCGCGCAAGCGGCAGCTGGCGCGCGATTGGAAGAGGCGGTGCAGGATGGGGATGCAGTGCGTATTCTGACGGGTGCCGCCTTGCCTGATGGCGTCGATACTGTCGTCTTGCAGGAAGATGTTGAGATTGAGGACGGCGCGGTGTGTTTCACCGGCCCGATAAAGGCTGGCGCCAACACGCGTGCCGCAGGAGAGGACAAAAAAGCCAACGACATCGTGGCAGCGCGGGGGCGTCGCATTACCCCGGCTGACCTTGCGCTGATGTCTGCGGTCGGGGTGGCCACGCTCGAAACCTTTGCACCGCTCAAAGTCGGCATATTGAGCACCGGGGACGAACTGGTAGAGGCCGGGCAATCGGCGGCTCCGGGGAAAATTTTTGATGCGAACAGGCCTATGTTGATGGGGTTGATCACGGGATTGGGCCACAGCGCGGTTGATCTGGGTCGGGTCGGTGATGATCGTGATGCGTTGCGTGCGCGCCTTGAGGATGCGGCCGCGCAGGTTGACGTAATTTTCACCAGTGGCGGCGCATCGGCGGGCGATGCGGATCATGTCTCGGGTCTTTTGAATGAAGCTGGCAGTATGGCGTTATGGCGGATCGCGATCAAACCGGGGCGTCCGCTGGCTTTGGGCATGTGGAATGGAACGCCGGTTTTTGGTTTGCCGGGCAATCCCGTGGCGGCAATGGTCTGCACGCTGGTGTTTGGCGCGCCAGCGCTCGCGCAAATGGCTGGTGCATCGTGGTCTGCGCCACAGGGATTCGAACTGCCTGCTGCATTCGAGAAACGCAAAAAGCCAGGTCGCCGCGAATTCCTGCGTGCGCGCATGCGCTCGGGCCGGGTTGAAGTCTTTGCCTCGGAGGGGTCGGGGCGGATCAGTGGGCTGTCTTGGGCCGAAGGGTTGGTTGAACTGCCAGATGCTGCCCTGCACGTGCGCCCCGGCGATCGTGTACGGTACATTCCTTGGTCGGGATTTGGCCTTTTAACTTAGAGCGTGTCGCATGAATATGCGAGCCGTTTTCGCGGTCTGAGGGTGTGGCTTACCAGGCGGGATTATAGCTTTTGACGCCACACCTCAAACATCATTCTTAACGTAGGGTGCTGAAATCGTAGATTTTAAGAAGCATCAGGTGTTTCAAGGTTTTGGCATAACGTCCTAGGTGTTTGATCCTATGGTTTGATGGTAAGGCCTATTTTTTGGAATGGAGGGAAAAATTATGGAACAACCCCACGATCCGCAATCTCAACAGGCAAAAAGGATGCCTCAATAACATCATCAGGTTCTTCAGCAGCAGCCTCAAACCGCGGATCCATTTGTGGATCAGGTTTGCGTTCATTGCATAGCGCCGCGCAACCTGGGCAACCGATGCTCCCTCAATACGCGCCTGACCGTAAATCTCGCGCGTCTCGTCGTCAGACTAGAACCGCTTCTTTCCCTAAATCATAGAGTGCTCCTAAGTGTTCAATATCAATGGAGAACACGTAGATCATCCCTGAATCCTCCGGCAGTGCGGATTCACCAAACGCTTACGTTATATCCGATCATCCGATGATAGGCGACCCACTCCAATATGAAGGGGGCCTCGTTCTTCATCGCGGTATCATTCAGACGTGACATAGTTAATTTTCGCTCAAACCCAGTTTTGAAGCCAGACGGAACCGCAGCTTTTCGATTGTTTGTTGCCTTCAGTCTGCTGAAATGGGGGCCATATCACAATCCTACTCGTGAGTTGGAGGCTCCGGCAAGCCCGGGGCTGTTCAGCCGGACCACTTCAGGTTGTCTTTAAAGACGGCATCAAGCAATTTGAAACCGCCGCGTGGTCAAGGGCGTCATCAACTTTTGGGCATAGCTCCTAGAAAGCTTCTCAATATGATGATACGCCAGTTCGAAATCACCAAACACGCCGAATGCAACAGGTCATAGTATGCTAACTTGCCTTCACGTCGAACATGAAACGCGATCAAGGCAGATTACTATCGAGAATTTTGCACATAGAGATACGGCCAGTGTGGAACTCCTCATGCATAATATTGTTAACTTCTTACAAGCGTTGCCACTTTATCTTAAGTCTGAATCAGATGTCAGCGCCGAAATAGAACATAGGTTCCTGCAGGAGGTCGAAGTGCTGTCACAGCGGTTGGCAGGAAGCGATGCTCTAATAACGAGTCTAGTTGGAGATCGTTCTTTCTGATCAACTGTTAGGTGTATCCTGATGAGGAGACTTATTGAGCGGCGCACTGCGGAATGCAGATTTGAGGGGTTCTCTCTGGTTGATGCGATCATGCACAATCAGGGTGAAAAACGTATCGTCAGTCTTTTTTTCGATAGTATCGTAGCTCCGGATTTGATTAGCCCGGCCACAGGTGCCGAGCTGACGGCGGTCCACACTATGGGGGAGGTGACATTTCTCTCTTACACTCTGCCGTCGGACGGCTCCACGGTGTTCAAGATTGCTGGCACAGAGATTGAACTGACCTGCGCAAACGCGGATCTGCGCCTCTTTGAAGGGCGCAACGCGCTGGCAGCGGTCCGGAATGGCGAGAGCGCCGAGATTGTCCTCGATTGGCTAGCCTTTCATGCCGAACATCATGACATGAACGCTGCGGTGATCGTCGACCGGGCAAAGCCCGGCACGGACGCGCGGTTCTTCGCCGAGCTTATGGCGGGGCTCGAAACGCGGAACCTGACCTGTCAGGTGGCTGTACTGACCAGCAACCTGCCGCTTGGCAAAAAGGACATGCCGGGTGAGACGCATCCGTTTTGTGTGCCCGAAGCGCCGGGTAGGGACCAGATGGATTTGCCGCTGCCCGACCCTTGGGCCAGTCCGATTGGGGCACTGACGATTTACGAGATCCTGCGTACCCGATTTCTGGCAGAAGCGCGTGCTGTCGCCAATATCGACGTGCATGATCTGATAGTCCCCGGGGAAGCGTCCGTTTTTGATAGTGCAGTGTCTGCAAATGGCGGGCTGATACCTCTGATCGGACGGCACTGCTATCCTTGGCGTATACGCAAGAACGGGAAGCCCATTTATTTTGCGGACCATACCTGCGTGCAATTTGATGCGCGTGGCGGGCGGCAGCGCTGGTGCATCGCGCCGTCGAAATCGCCGGAGAAGTCGATCTGGCGTTTGGTTCGCGTAGGCGGCGCCGTGCCGGATAGCACTCGAATCATGCGCTTTTATCGCCATATGGCGCTTCGCCATCCCACGTCTACAATTTCCAAGATAGTCCCGAAGACATCCCTGATTGAGCACCCGCCACTGATCGAGCAATCTGAGACGCTGTGGCAACACAAACCTGTCCGGATGCCAAATTCGGAGATTACAGGTGCCGTGGACGGGCGCGGGCGATGTGCCATTGTGACAACGATGAAGGACGAGGGGCCGTTCATACTGGAGTGGCTCGCCTATCACAGAGCCATCGGGTTCAATGATTTTTTAGTTTACACGAATGACTGTAGCGATGGCACGGATACGCTTCTGGAACTGCTTCAGAGCAAAGGCATTTTACAACATCGCAACAACCCCTACCGCAAGATGGGCCTCAAGCCACAGCACGCCGCCTTGCAATCCGCCGAACACGAGGACCTCATCAAAGATGCGACTTGGATCACCTGCATTGATGTTGATGAATATTTGAACATCAAATGTGGTGACGGCACTCTGGATGCCCTGTTCGAAGCGGTACCCAGTGCCAATTTGATTTCCATGACCTGGCGCCTTTTTGGCAATAGCGATATTCACTTATTCAACGCAGGCCCTGTCATCGAGCAGTTTTCCCGCTGCGCCGCCGAATTCGCGCGCAAGCCGCATCAGGCGTGGGGGTTCAAGACGCTCTTCCGCAATATGGGAATTTTTCGGAAGCTGGGTGTGCATCGCCCCAAGGGGCTAAATGCGCAGCTTTGGCAAGAGATCAATTGGGTCAATGGTTCCGGCAATGCGCTGCCTCGCGAAATGTACCGCAGTGCCTGGCGCTCGACGAGCACCACATACGGGTACGGACTGGTCCAACTCAATCACTATGCTGTGCGCTCGGCCGAAAGCTTTCTCGTCAAACGCAATCGTGGCAGAGTCAACCATATGGATCGTGATCAGGGGCTGGCCTACTGGTTCCGCATGAACAACAACTATGCTGAAGATCGCTCAATCACACGCATGATCCCCAAAATGTGCGAAGAATTGGATAAGCTTCTTAGTGATCCCGAGATTTTGGCTGCACATACTCACTCAGTAGAGCGCCATAGAATGAAGATTGTGGAACTCAAAGCGATGCCGAAATACAAGCAGTTCTACGAAGAGCTTACAGACGAACGTATGGAAAAACTGTCGCGGCTTCACAAGCATTTCGGCTCGAATGTATTTCTCTCTGGTCCCGGCGTTGTGCCGGATGAGATTGTCGGTAAAAACCCTGAAGATGAATGGTTCTTCACCGTTGATCCACCGGGCAAAACACAGCATTAGGTCTGTAGAGAAGGTTTGGTAGGAGCTTGTAAGGTGCGGTTACTGGTGGGACATCTCCGAACCTGATTATAGCTTTTCTCTGAGTGCTTCGTAAGGCGTTTTTCCTTTGTGGGCGCCGTTTGGCCTGTGGAATTTGTAAAACCTTTCCCATTCACCCAATCTCGCCTCGAGATCGACCTCGCCAAAATATTCGCCGCTCTCCACGGTCACGCCGTCTTTGTACTGCGGAATCTCGATTGAGGGGATCAGGTAGCCGGAGGTGGAGTTTGGATCACCGAAGCCGAATACTTTGCCTTCCATGTCATCCAAAGATGTCACGCCGCTGTCCTTGGGTAATTTCCCCTTAAATTAGTGGTGTTCAAAAG
>JABITU010000205.1 GCA_018668195.1 Tateyamaria sp.
ATGCAAGTAAACCATGCGCTCGCAGAGCGAAATCATCGCGTCATACATCGCGACATCGACAAATTGACCTTTGCCGGTCGCCTCGGCCTCGCGCAGGGCGGCCATGATACCAAAGGCCATCATCATGCCTGCGAAAATATCACCCACGCCGGGGCCGGTCTTGGTTGGTGTTGCATCATCAGGGCCGGTCATGGCCATCAACCCGCCCATGGCTTGGGCAACGACATCGTAGGATGGCCAATCGCTGTAAGGGCTGACACCTGAACGTGGATCACCAAAGCCACGGATGGCGGCATAGACCAGTCTGGGATTTTCTACCGAGAGGGTCTCAAAAGAAAGGCCCAGACGATCCATCACACCGGGGCGGAAGTTTTCAACAATCACATCAGCAGTTGCAGCAAGTTTGCGGAAACTGGCTTTGCCGCTCTCCGATTTGAGATCGAGCTGGATGCTCTTTTTGCCTCTGTTCAGGCTGACAAAATACCCAGCCCAGTCATGCTTGGGGTCGTCAACGCGGAACGGCCCGTTGCCGCGGCTGGTATCACCACTGCCGCCCTCAATCTTGATTACTTCCGCGCCGTGATCGGCCAGATGCATTGTGCAATAAGGTCCTGACAACATACGGCTGAGGTCCAGCACGCGCAGACCTTTCAGGATTTGTGTGCTCATGGTGCAAGGCTCAATGTATCAAGGAATGTCCTGATTGGCCTATTCACCGCATCTGGTGATTCGGCCAAGGCCATGTGCCGCAAACCTTTCAAAACTACCGCCTGAGCACCGGAAATTTCAGCAGCGATGGCTTGGGTCATTTCAGGGCCATTGCCATAGTCTTCGTCCCCTGTGATGATCAGCGCGGGGCAAGAAATTGCTGGATCAGGGGCCAAAATCTCGTCAATGCCGGTGGCCAGAACGCGGTAAATTGTGTGGTAGATTGACTTTTGGTTGGCAGTCACCCAGCCGCGCACGACCTCCATCATCTCGGGGTTGGCAACGCGGAAGGGGGCAGTAAACCACCGCTCAAGTGCGGCTTCGACGGTGGAACTTGGCCCCATTTCGCGGGCCTGATCCACCCGTTTCAGTATGGCGGTCTGGGCAGTATCACTGCGTCTGTGGGGGGAATGGAGAATGATCAAAGCTTGCGCCCTGTCAGGTGCATCCTGCGCAAAACGGCGTGCTATCATGCCGCCCAAAGAGAAACCGCCGATCACAGCATGATCAATGCCACAGTGATCTAGTAACCCTGCCAATTGTTTTGAAAACAACGAAAGCATCGGAATTTCTGGTGGCTCGCTGGAGCCACCGTGCCCATAAAGGTTGTAGGTTAGAACGCGGTAGCTGTCCGTTAGGGCAGGTGTGGTCCATTGCCAGCATTCCTTGTTCAGACCAAGACCGTGAATCAGGACGACAACCGGCGCATTTGCCGGTCCTGTTAACTTGTATTGCGTGCCGTCCGGTCCCCGCGCCATCATGTACCGCGTCCCGTTGGCTTGTAGGCCATGACCTCCACCTCGACCCGTGCGTCAACCAGCAGGTCGCTGACAATGGCGGATCGTGTCGGTGGCTCAACCGGGAAGTATTCACCGTAAACTTCGTTGAAACCCGGAAAATCGGCACGCTCGCGCAGCCAGACCATCGCCTTGACCACATCATCACGGGTGCAGCATGCCTCAGCCAGTGTTGCGGTGATGTCATCCAGCACAGCGCGAGTTTGATCCTGCACACTGCCATCGGTCATCGGTACGCCATCTCTCATCGGAATTTGCCCCGTCAGAAAGACAAAATCACCCGCACGTATTGCCCGTGACAACGTTAGGACCCTGCCACCAATTTCCAGCGGACCCCCGATGACTTGCTTCTTGTCGACCATCTTACGGCTCTCCTTTCAACGTACCGTGCCCCGATCCAAAAAAGTGCGTTTCGGATTTTTCGACAACTGGCGTCGTTTTTTCCCGAACCCTCGTCCAGAAAGCAGCTTTGAATAGGAATCAAATCAAAGAGGGTTTGTGCAATGGGTGACATCAAGAATTATCAGATGCTTATCAACGGCGATTGGGTGGATGCATCTGACGGTGGCACGTTTGACAGTGTGAACCCCAGTACCGGCGAAATCTGGAGCCGCGTGCCGGAAGCGACAGAGGCTGACGTGAACCGCGCGGTAGAGACG
>JABITU010000206.1 GCA_018668195.1 Tateyamaria sp.
TTAACATTCCCTGATGTCCGTCGAATCTCTGATCGAGGGAAAAGCAAACTATAAAGCTTAATCTGCTGTGAATACTCCCGTACCAATCATAGCTTGACCGTTCCCCGAGCTAAGCATTCCTGTGAGGTGTCGGCCATCTTGTTTGGGGGGTTACTTAGCCCAATCCAAACAGATGAAACGCGCCAGGCTCACACCAGACCCCCCTATCCTAGGGCCCCGCGTCTCGGACCACGGGCCTTTAGTGTTAGAGTGGTGGATTCATTGGGCTGGAGTTTTGTTTGGCTGTACATCTCTACCCACGCTTAAACCTCAAGCTGAACCGAGCCGCTGCTCTCGCTGAGTGGCGCCAACTATTGAGCGCATAGATTCAGGCTGCGCTAGCAATCCGATGCGAGTACTCATTCGTCTGGCAGCACCCACATTGCCTAACCGTGACAAGTCGAGGATATAAAACTGGGCTAGCGTTGGCTACCGCAAACCGTCGTTTCCTTGAACGTCCCAAGTTTCCAAACCGCCCATTCGACTGTGAACACGCCCACCGCATGACATCGCGAGCGCAAAGACGATTTCCTCTGATCTTGGTCCATCCGGAAGCCCAACCTCGATCCCATCAAAATGGCTACGCACATAGGCAGCGTTGATGTGCCCAAGGGGCACGTCAAGCCGGCTGCCAATGCCGCCACGCTTCATGCAAGACGGCACGATTGCATTTGATCTGCCCAGCAATTCGCGCATCGCGTAGCCACCTGGCACATGCCAGAGAGCGGCATGTTCCAATTCACCACTCTCTCCGACAATGGCCCCTTTGCCGTATCCGTCAATGCGGTCTTTGCCGCCAAGTGCTGCAATCAGTTTTGCGCTCATTTCTGCGCCAAGAGGTTTCAGATCCTCCATCGCGGGCTGCAAATCCACCTCAAAGCGGCCCGCAAAAGGGTTGGACACACACGCCAGTATCGCCCCCAAAGTGCGCGGTGTTTCGGGCGCAGGTCCACCATCGTGCTGCACTTCTTCGATGATAAGCTGAACCTTGCGAATGATGAATTCAGGCATGGGCGAGGGCTCCTGCAGCGTTGGATTGAAAACTGTTCTGGGTAATACGAGATTGGCCTTGTAGCGAAATTGCAACCGTCTTCACCAGACCGCGTGCGGCACAGTCGGACGCAAAACGTGTCCCTGCTTGCAGCGCCTTATCTACATCCAACGCGGGCAAGTGCCCCACATGAGTTGTGACAAGACGCTTCCCTAGGTCGCTGTCCGGGCTTAGCAGTGTGGCCGGGCACCGACCTATCGCGGTATGGCCTGGCAAGTTGGTGGCATTAGCAATTAAGGTTGCGGCCACGTCTGCGGCTGCGGCCGTCTTGGCAACTACACTGACCGCATCGGCGATACCAAGCGAATGGCTGCGGCCCTGCCATCCCGACGTGGCAATGCCACGCGCACTGTCTCGAGAAGTAATGGTCAACAGTCCTGCGGGGCTAAGCACTTCAAAGATTTCGCCCTCGGACAGGTGAAAGGCAATGTCGCCACCGTTGTTCACATAGGCCTTTTGGGGCACTTTGCCCGACAGCGTTGCCGCCAGAACTTCATCCGCAACGGCACCTGCTACTGCGGCCATCGGGGTGACAAAGACATCCGGATATGAACGGACCGCCTCGGCCATACGTTTTGCCACCGGACCTATGAAGCAAACATCTGACGTCAAAGGTCGGCGAAGAGCGTCAAGCTCACTCATCAACCCGATCAGAATGTTCTGAAAGTGATCGATTGCATATTTAAAACAAAGGTCTCGCATTTCCCCAGTCACCCCGACAATCAGGTCAATGGGACCGTGGTGCAGGTGTAACCGCTTCCCGTCCGGTAAAAGCTTGGCTTGAGGTGCGGTCCAGCTCATGGGTCCTCTCCGATCACGCGCACATCCGCCCCGTATTCGCCGCCGGTTTCCAGCACGTCGTCCAGATTGCGGATATGCGCGTTATGTCCGCCCAACCGCTGATAGGCATCGCGCCGTGTGGTAAATTCAAGCGGAGCCACAAGCGCAGGCGTCGGGACATATCCAAAGGCCCCATCGGGAACTTCCATCACATCCACCATCACTGTGATACCTCCGCCTGGCCATCTGTATGTGGGCGCGCCACCAATCGTCACGCTGGTTTCATCACTATGGACTGATCGGGTCAGATGGATAGGATTATCCGTCACTCCAGACCGTAGCGATCCACCAGCGCCGCACATGAACAGCACCGTGCACAAAGCCGGTTCGCAGTTTTGTGCGATTAGATCTACGGAAGTTTGCAATGCAGCGGGCATCGGTAACATCACTGGCTCCAGCGCATCATTGAGCACATAATAGCCCGCGTGCTCGCCCGTGGTTGACACCATGAGCAATGACAGTCCCGCTCGGGCGCCCTTTGTCGCCCGCCACTGACCCAATATAGCCAGAGGGTCGTCAATGTTCGTGCCTCCCCAACCGTTGCCGGGCTCTGCCACCTTGAAATAGCGACCAGGGGTCGAGCGTCGGCCATTGATGCGGATGCCTGTGTCCGCCCAGTCAATGACTTTGCCTGCCTGATGTTCTGACACGACGCCCGTGATATGGTCATCGACCACAACAACTTCATCGACCAGCCCTTGCCATTGCGACGCAAACATCCCGATGGTAGCGGACCCACAACCGACCCGCATGCGTTCTTCAGCTTTGCCATCTATGACTGGCGCGCGGCCTGCTTGCACGATGATGCTTGATCCGCCGTCAATAGTCAGCTCGACCGCCTCTTTGTTGCACAGCCGCAAGAGTGCGTCGCACGTTTTGCGCCCTTCGGGTTTTGAACCTCCCGTCAGGTGATCAACACCGCCAAGCGACAACATTTGCGAACCGTATTCGGCGGTCATAACATGCCCGATCGCCTCGCCGTCAGCGCGCACGGAAGCGGCCTCTGCCCCGATGTGACGGTCCGTGTCGATCTTCACTTTAACCCCGCAATAGGAAAAAATCGCCTCTGTCACCACGGTCACGCAATCAACACCGTCAATCTCGCGACTGACGATAAAGGGAGCGGGCTTATAGTCAGGATAGGTCGTGCCAGCGCCGATGGCCGAGACAACTATGTCATGGCCTGACAAGGTCTGTCCGTCCCAGTTTGCCGCCAGAAACGGTTGGATTTTATCGCCCTTTGCCAAGCGTCTGTCGATGATGGTCAGGGGATCGCAGCGGATGATTTTGCCGTCGTGATTTGCGTAGCGGTCGCATGCGCCGGTCTTGCCTTCAGAAATATAGCACATGACCGGACAAGCATCGCAGCGGATTTTATCAGGGCTGTTCATGTCTGGCTGGCCTTGATCGCAGCAAGCAGGCGGTGCGGTAATGCAGGCACTTTGGTTACCCGTGCGCCTGTCGCGTGATGAATCCCATTTAGAATGGCCGGCGCTGTGGGGATCAACACGTGCTCGCCCAAACCCTTTGCGCCCATCGGCCCTTCTATGTCCGGTTTTTCAATCAGGATTGAGGTGATGTGCGGCATATCTCCGATTGTTGGAATTAGGTAATTGTGCAGGTTTTCAGTCTCGCCAGGCAGATACTCTTCCATCAGAGCGAGCCCAAGTCCTTGGGCAATGCCACCTTCAATCTGTCCTTCAGCTAACTGCGGATTGATGGCGCGGCCAACGTCATGGGCGGCGATCATGCGCAAAACCTTTGTGGTGCCAAGAGCCATATCAACTTCGACCTCGGCTATCTGTGCGCCGTAGCCATAGACCGCATAGGGCGTACCCTGGCCATTTTGATCTAATGTAGTGGTTGGCGGATCATAGGTTTCCTCAGCGCAAAGGACGTAGCCATTGGCATCAGCAGGAAGGTCTTTCAGTGAAATTTTCTGGTCGTTCTGATCTTGGCGGACGCACAGCATGCCGCCTTCCAAAGTTATCTCATCTGCATGTGTCAGGTTGGTCAGGCGCAAAATAGCGGCCCGCAAGGCTAGTCCTGATGCCTCTGCCGCGCGGCCAGTGATGAAGGTTTGACGCGACGCCGATGTTTTTCCACAATCAGGGGTAATTGCGGTGTCAGGGCCCACCAAATTAATCATCCCGACCTGAACACCAAGTGCATCCGCCGCAATTTGCGCGATAACCGTGTTGGACCCCTGCCCGATGTCAGTTGCGCCTTGATGTAAGTTAAATTGCCCGTCCGGTGTGATCCCGAACCGCACCGTCGAGGGGTTTGGCAAGCCCGTGTTCCCACATCCATACCAACACGATGCAATCCCGATGCCGCGTTTGTGGGCGAGAGAGGTCGTATTGAAGGCTGTAACTTCGGCATGGAACTCATCCCAATGCGGCTTCAAAGCGTCCAGACAGTCAATTATGCCCACTGCTTGCAGGGTTTGCCCGCAAGGCGTCACATCGCCGTCGCGCAGGGCGTTGATCCGCCGGAATTCCAATCTGTCGATTCCGCATTTCTGGGCCAAGTCATCATAAAGACTTTCTTGCGTGATTGCCGCTTGCGGCACGCCAAATCCCCGAAACGCACCCGACGTAGGACCGTTAGTGTGCACTGCACGGCTCGTAGCGCGATAGTTCGGTGTCAAGTAAGGGCCAGAGGCATGAACCGGTACGCGGGTTGCTACTGTTGGGCCCCAGCTGGCATAGGCACCTGTGTTGAAATCTCCATGGAATGTCATCGCCATGACCTTGCCTGCTGCATCCGCACCAATGCTAGCTTGCATTGATCCGGGATGGCGTTTGGTGCTGGCCTGCATGGATTCACTGCGCGAAAAAACCATACTGCAAGGCATGCCTGTTTTTAGGACTGCAAGGCCCAGCAAGGGTTGCAACGTTACATCGAGCTTCGCACCAAAGCCACCCCCCGCAGCCGAAGGGATGATCCGCACCTTATTCAAAGGCAGGCCCAGAACCTTGGCGGTATCTTCGAGGTCCATGACGGGGGCTTGGGTGCAGGCTTGGATACACAAGACGTCAGACTCCATCCACGCGACCCCCGCTTCGGGTTCGATATAAGCGTGTTCAACATAGGACGTTTCAAACTGGCCGGTAACGACATGCGCGGCTTCAGCCATTGCACTATCGGGTGCACCGCTAACGACATTGCCGCGGATCAGTGTGTTCTCTTGACGGTGATCATGCAGCAAAGTGGCGTCAGGGCCTGCCCCGTCTGCTTGTGTCAGGCTATGGGGGCGCGGTGTCCATGAAATTGGAAAATCATCCAGACCAAGTGCTTCTAGCGCTTTTGGATCGCCAACCACCAAGGCAACAGGCTCTCCTCGGTAGCGGGTCGTTTTTTCAGCAAGCGCAGGCTGATCCGCAAAGGGCGGGATGACCCCGTAACAGTTTATCCCGGCAATATCGGCGGCTGTAATCACACATTCGACCCCCGCATGCATCTTGATCCAAGCCAGCAAATCGCCGAATTCAAAATCCGCGTGGTAATGTTGAGCACGGATGGCGCGGACCAGCAGTGTATCATCGGGGATAAAATCAGCGCCAAAAACCTCGGTACCATTGACTTTCGCCTGCCCGTCTAGCCTTCGGATTGGTTGGCCAACGGCATGGCCTGCCTTGGGGGGTGGGCACACAGTTGTCTGGCTGTTGGCGTCCATCACTGCGGCAATAATTTTGTGGTAGCCGGTGCAACGGCACAAAACGCCTGCAAGGGCTTCTTTAACCTGTGCCTGATCGGGGCTCGGGACAGCGCGCAACAGTTCGGTCGCGGCCATCATCATTCCAGGTGTACAGATTCCGCATTGCGCGGCCCCGTGATCCAGAAAACTGTCTTGCAGCCGAGCGAACAACTGTGGCTCAGACGTCTCAAGCGTTTCAATCTTGCGACCATCCGCCTGCCCTGCAGGGACTAGACAGGCGCAGTGCTGCGCGCCGTCGATCAAGACCGTACAAGCCCCGCAATCCCCCGCGTCACAGCCGATTTTTACGCTCTTTAATTTGAGATCATCGCGCAGCACCTCCGACAGACGGCGCGCCATATGGGTTTTAACGATGTGGGTCTGATGTGCAATATTCAGCGTGATCGAGGTCATGTGGCGGCCTCTAGATCCATCGCCAGCTCTAGGACAGTCCGGCGCAAAAGCTCTGCTGCGCTGATGGCACGATAAGCAGCATTAGCGCGCATATCCGCGATAGGATCAATGGCAGTAGCGACCAGATCATCGGTGATCACAACAGGATCAACGGCTTTGCCAATCATCTGTGCCTCAACCTGTGGCACACGGGTAGCGACAGGACCACACGACCCAATGGCGAGTGCAGCCTCAACCACAACGCCGTTACGCACAACAAGCCGTGCAGATGTCATTGCGATAGAAATCACAAGATAGGCGCGCGCGCCCAGTTTCAGAAAATGGCTATGCCCCGTTAGAGATGATTTGGGGATAAGAAGCGCAGTGATGAGTTCGGTCTCGGCCAGCACGGTCTTGCGCGGTCCAATAATAAAGTCGTGCAAAGGCACAACACGGGTGCCACCCTTAGATTGCAGCTCAACCTTTGCATCCAGTGTCAATAGCGGCGGCACACCGTCGGCGGCGGGTGAGGCATTACACAGATTACCTGCAATGGTGCCACGGTTTTGAATTTGCAATGCGCCGACCTTTTGGGCGGCAAGTTGAAGTCCACGACAGGCGGGCGGCAGATCAGCCTTTATGAGATCGGTCCATGTCGTTGTGGCCCCAATACGGATACCGTCGTCCGTATCACTGATCCCGCGCAAAGATTTAATCCGGGTGTTATCGAGAATGGAGCCTTGCAATTGCTTATGTTCCGTCGAGGGAAACAAATCAGTGCACCCTGCAGCAATTCGCAACGACCCGGCCGCAAGCTCCTCAAGCGCGTGTTCTAAAGAA
>JABITU010000207.1 GCA_018668195.1 Tateyamaria sp.
AACCGTTTTTATCAGGTGCCGCATTGCAATGGGGGCGGCTACCGTGATCCGTCAGCGGCGGCACAAATGCGAGGATCCAAGGCCGAGGGTGGTTGGGGCGTGATTTTCACCGAGCAGTGCGAGATGCACCACACATCCGAGATCACCCCCTTCATCGAGCTGCGCCTGTGGGAAGACAAAGACATCCCCATGCTGCACAAAATGTCGGACAAGATGAAAGAACATGGGGCCTTGGCAGGTATTCAACTTGCCTACTCCGGTGTGAACGGTCCGAACCTGTATTCCAAAGAAGTGCCTTTGGCTGTGTCCGCTCAGCCGATCCGCACCTTCACCAATGACCCTGTTCAAGCGCGTGCGCTGGATAAGGCCGACATCAAAGACCTGCGGCGCTGGTTCGTGAACGCAGCGAAAAGGTCTAAAGAGGCAGGTTTTGATTTAATCTGCCTTTACGGCGCTCATGGCTTTGGCATTTTTCAACATTTTCTCAGCCGTGCCACGAACCATCGCACCGATGAATATGGCGGCAGTCTAGAAAACCGCGCGCGGTTCGTGAACGAAGTGGTCGCCGATATGCGCGACGCCGTTGGCGATACCATGGGCATCACATTGCGTGTGTCGCTAGATGAAACGATCGGTGACCTGGGCTTTTCCAATTCTGAAGTGCGTGAATTCGTTGAGATGAACCGCAATCTCCCCGATCTGTGGGACCTCGCCCAAGGCACGTGGGAGGACTGCTCTGGTCCTTCTCGCTTCAAGGAAGAGGCTGCACAGCATGAATTGGTCAAAGGTATCCATGAACTAACGGACAAGCCTATCGTGGGCGTGGGTCGCTTCACCAGTCCCGATGTGATGGCGAAAATGATCAAGACAGGGACGCTTGATTTTATCGGTTGCGCGCGCCCGTCGATTGCCGATCCGTTCTTGCCCAAGAAGATCGAAGAAGGTCGGATCGAAGACATTCGCGAATGTATCGGGTGCAACATTTGCGTCACTGGCGACATGACAATGTCGATCAGCCGCTGCACGCAGAACCCGACATTCATGGAAGAGTGGCGCAAGGGTTGGCACCCCGAACGGATGAACACAAAGGGAAACAGCTCCAACGTATTGGTGATCGGTGCGGGCCCCGCAGGGCTTGAGGCCGCGCGTGCAGTGGCAGAGCGCGGCTATGACGTCGCCTTGGCCGAAGCGGGCAAGGTTTTGGGTGGACGGGTGGCACGTGAACGCCACCTTCCGGGTCTCAGCGCGTGGGGGCGTGTGGCAGACTACCGTGAATACCAGCTTAGCCAAAAGGCCAACGTTGAAGGCTATTTTGACAGTGAACTCGATGCCGAAAGCATTCTTGAATTCGGGTTCGAGAATATTTGCATCGCGACAGGCGCAAAGTGGCGTCGCGATGGCGTGTCGCGCCAACACGTGGTTCCGTTCCCGACAGATGCCGCGATGCCCTTGTTCACGCCTGTTGACGTGATGGGCGGCGCTGCTCCGACCGGCCATGTCGTGATTTATGATGACGACCATTACTACATGGGTGGCGTTCTGGCCGAACTGCTGATCCAGAAAGGGTGTAGCGTCACGCTCGTGACGCCCGCAGCCTACGTCAGCGAATGGACCCTGAACACCCTAGAGCAGCATGAAATTCACCGTCGTCTGGCCACGATGGGGGTCAACGTCGAACTCAACCGCGGGGTGACAGCGATTGGCAAGGATCACGTTGAAACCAATTGCATGTTCACCGATATGAAACGCCCGATTGAATGTGATGGCGTGTTGTTGGTGTCATCGCGCCTGGAAAACAACAGTGTCTACCATGACCTCAAAGCGCGTGAGGCTGAGTGGGCCGACGCAGGCATCAAATCGGTCAAGCTGATCGGTGACGCAAATGCACCGGGACCGATTGCATGGGCCACTTACGCGGGTCACCGCTTTGCCCGCGAGTTGGACGGCGAAGACAGTGGCGATGCCCTTCCATTCCGCCGCGAGATCACGCAGCTTTCCATTGATTAACCAAAAAGCAGGCACTCACATGACGGATATTACCAGAACGCTGGAGATTTTGGATAGGCTTATAGCCTTTCCAACTGTCAGTCGTGACAGCAACTTAGATTTGATCGACTGGGTACAAAACCTGCTGCAAACTGCTGAATTCGACGTCACCCGTATTTGGTCACCCGACTGCACCAAAGCGGGTTTATTTGCGCGCATTGGGCCGGGCGTGGACGGTGGCGTGTGTTTGTCTGCCCATACAGACGTCGTGCCTGTCGATGGGCAAGTGTGGACACGACCCCCATTTCAACTAACCGACGAGGGCGCGCGTGTTTACGGGCGCGGCACAACCGACATGAAAGGTTTCCTCGCCTCTGCATTGGCCTTGGCGGAGCGCGCAGGCGAGACGCCCTTATCCGCCCCGCTGAGCTTGTCCATTTCCTATGACGAAGAAATCGGCTGCGTTGGTATCCGGCACATGATGCCCGATTTAAAACAGCTGATCGGTAACCCACGCCTTGTGATAGTCGGGGAGCCGTCATCTATGCAGGTCGCAACTGGCCACAAGGGCAAGGCAGCCTTAAAAGTAACGTGTCATGGCCAAGCCGGGCACAGCGCGCTTGCGCCCCAGTTTGTGAGCGCTATCCACATCGCCGCGGATTTTGTGCAGCAAACACGACGGCTTCAGAATCAGCTTGCCGCCGGGCCTTGCGACGACGCCTACAGCCTCCCGTATTCCACGGTTCATATTGGGAAAATCACGGGTGGCCGCGCACTCAACATTGTGCCGGACACTGCGCAATTGGATATGGAATTTCGCCACCTTGCGCAGATACCTGTGCAAGACATTCAAAGCCAAATCGAAGCAGTCGCGCACCAAGTCAGCCGTGCTTACCCCTTAGTACCCCCGATCACGGTCGAGGCGATCAATACCTACCCCGGTTTGCACATTGATGCATCCGATAAATGCGTCGCGTGGGCCGACTCGCTGGCGGGCCATTTCGGAATAACGAAAGCACCGTTTGGCACAGAGGCAGGGTTCTTTACGGGACTCGGTTTGAAAACCGTTGTTATCGGACCAGGCGATATGGCCACTGACGGACACAAGCCGGATGAGGGCCTGAACAAGACTGAACTTAGGGCGTGTGACGCAATGATGGATAACATTCTCGTGTCTTAAGGTCTGGCGATTGAAGTATGGATGTGGCGATAACCAGGTGAGCCGCTTCTCAGTGACACTAAGATAGGCAGATATTTTTAAGGATTGAGATTTAGGTTCCTCCCAGAACTTCAGAACGCTCTAAAACGGACATTTGTGCGAGATGCAGCATCCGGTACTTTGGGCTCTCTTCCGGCATTCGCCGCGTGCTGCCTGAATGGCGGGTCTCGGAATTCCGGCCTTTGCGGCACAACCGATGAACTGGTAAGATGCGAGGCTTTGTGAGCTTTCGCTGCGGTTGCGCCAAAGGCGACTTGTCGCTTCCTAGGTCAAATGTGCTTCCGCAATAGACGGTTCACATCACGCAGCCCAAGCAAACAATGCTTTGGTCTCATAACCACGCAAGACAGGTCGTGCTGTTTTGCCTGCAACGTCAAAGAGATCGGGAAACAGAGCCATTAATTCCAGGGCTGCGTCGTCGATTAATGACTCACTGTCCAAAAAATAGCTTTCGGTCTCTGACCCTTCTGCGAAAATAATTTCGTGCCGGTCAAGAAGGATGTGAAAGTACTCAACTTCGTCGACCGGCCGTGAATAGATGGTGTCACCGTTGGTAAGGGACTTGGCACTTGCAAGCATCTCGGCACAGCCGAACATCAGTTCAGTCCGCCAACCGCTTATCATCATTCTGTGCGCAGGTGAAACGACAAGTTCCCTATTATTTCCAAGCGCACCTTTGCTTATCACAATGGGTGCAAACCGGCATTGGCCAGGCACTACACGCGACACCACTGCCCGCACGGGCTGAAAACCGTTGTCCTTTGTGGTCAGGCGCATATCAGATGTCAGATGTTCTACCGCGATCGGGCCCTCGTCCGTATCGATCAGGGTTCCTGCCGTGAAGCAAGCCACGTTAATATTGTCGAATGTCAGATCGGAAGCTGATACCCCAGTCAATGTGATCGAACCGCCCAAGGCCGTGCTTCCGGTGGCAACACCATTGGATTGGTTCAATATGCCATCATCGTTCAGGTCTTCACGCACATCAAAGATGGTCTCGTAGTACGGACTTAGATCGAGAAAGTCGTTATTGGTCTGGTCGCCGTCGTCCAGAGCGCCGCTGTTGCCAGTGTTGAAGTCGGTGATGACGTCACCGCCATCGCCCGCTCCAAAGACAAAGACGTCATCGCCACCGCCACCGGTGACAGTGTCATCGCCCGT
>JABITU010000208.1 GCA_018668195.1 Tateyamaria sp.
CCCCACGCCATTGCAGAACAACACCCCCCCAATCGCCGCTATACCGGCTGCGATAGTAAAGATGCCAAGCTTGTATAGGCGCGAGTCGTACCCCAGTAGTTCACTGCGCAGTTCATTCTCGCGAATAGCCGCGCAGACCCGCCCAAAACGGGTGTTTACCAGCCAGCCACAAAAGACATAGGAAAGGATAAGGGCCGCCATGGCGACATAGAACACATGTTCCGGAAACAGAAAGGACGAGGTATTCCATGGCAAATTCAGTGGCGGTGAGGTGACCCCGTTAAAGCCGCCAATCAGCGCATTGCCTATCTTGTAATCAGGCCCAGAGGTACGGCGGATCAGAGAAAAGAAGATCAGTGTGACCGTTAAAGTGATGACACCCAGATACACATCCGAGACCCGTCCGAAGAAAACAAAATACCCCAGCAGGGCCGCGAAGGCAGCGGCGACCAGGACCGCCACCAGAATGGCCCAGGTCGATCCGCCAAAGTTGATCGCAGCAATGGTGTAGGCGTAAGCGCCAAGCCCGAAAAACGCGACCTGTCCAAAACACAAGATGCCGCCATAGCCCCAAACCAATGCAAGGCTGAGAGCGAGGACCGACAGCGCAATAGCTGTGGTCAGGTTGATGATAGTGAATAACTGCAGCGCGTAGGGTGCTGCAAACATGAATACGATCCCGATCAGTGCAAAGACGAACACAGGCTTCATTGCGCGCAATGTATCGTTACCGTTCATAGAAATTTACGGAAGAACCGCCCCGTGATTCCGCGTGGCAAAAGCCGCAGCAGAATGATCGCTGAGACAAGCAAGGCGACCTCACCAATGGTGGGTCCAGTGATAAACGCAAAGATCCCATTGATCCCTCCCAGGAGGATCGAGCCTGCCGCCGTGCCCGCAAGGATCGACGCTCCACCCGAGATGACAGTGATGAAAGCCTTGGCAATATACGTGGCCCCGATGGTGGGCAGCACGCCTGTCAAAGGCGCCAGTAACCCACCGGCCAGACCTGTGACAGCGGCACCTAAGCCAAAGGTAATCATATAGATGCGCGCATTGGACACGCCCAGAGCAGCGGACATTTCGGGGTTCTGCATGGTGCCGCGTGCGACCAGCCCCAGCTTGGTCAGTTTCAGTGTGGCCCAGACCCCGATAAAAAGTACTACGGTCACACCGGTCAGGAACAGCTCATAGCCCGAGGCAGAATAATCGCCGATGCGGATGATCCCGAGCGGCGGGGAAATTGTCGTGCTGGTAGAGGCGCCAAAGATCGACGTGACCAGCCCGATCAACAACAGCGACAGCCCCCATGTAGCCAGCAACGTGTCCACCATGCGGCCATAAAGCCAGCGAATCAGCAGCCGCTCAACTATCACACCGATCAGGCCGACAACCGCTGGCGCAAGGATAAGCATCGCTATCCAGATGTTTACACCTGCGTTGGTAGCAACCACAACGGTATAGCCGCCCAGCATCAGAAACTCGCCATGCGCCAGATTGATTACCCGCATCATACCAAAGATAATCGCCAGCCCAAGGCTGATCAGTGCAAGGCTTGCGATGCCATAAACAAGCTGAAAAAGAACTGCGACGACAAGATCCAAGGCGTTCTCCTGCGGGGAAAAAGAAGGTGGAGGGTTGGCCCGGTGTGAACCGGGCCAAAGGCGTTTATTTTATGCCTGCCGCTTCCAGACCGTTTTCAAACAAGAAAGTAGACTGGTTGGGGTTCGCGTTTAGGTCACAAACCAGCTGCGTATCCGCAGGGGGCTGGTTGTCAAAGGATTCCACGATGTTCCATTCCTGATTGGCCAATTCGCCAATGTAGACATTCATGGAACAATGGTTGGTCTGGGAATCGATAGTCACCTTGCCTGAAGGCCCGTCATAGCTGAGGCCAGAACGCAGCGCCTCAATCACCGGTTCTCGGTCGATGGTGCCTGCAGCCTTAACCGCCTCGGCCCACAGCATCGCACCCTCGTAAGACCGGATCGCCAGCTCGTTCATCACCGGACGGTCTGCGCCCAGCTTGGCCTCCAACCGTGCGAGGAAATTTTTATTCGCAGAGTTGTCGACGCCTTCGAAATAGCCGTAGGACGCGATGATGCCATTGCCTTCTTCGGCTGAGATCAGCTTTTGCTCGTTGCCTACACCGAAAGTGGTAGAGGCTATGGGGATTTCCTTTAGCATGCCTGCCGCCGCGTACTGGCGGTAGAACGAAACATGCGCGCCGCCCACAAGGGCGGAGATCACCATGTCAGGCTTGGCTGTCTGGATTTTGTTGATGGTCGGACCAAAATTGGTGACATCCAGCGGGAAGAATTCAACATCCAGCGTTTCGCCGCCATTATCAGCGACAAACTTCTGCATCCACTGGGCGGTGATCTGACCGTAGTTATAGTCAGCCGCAACGATATAAACCTTCTTGCCCCATTTGTTCATGGCATAAGGTACAACCTTGGCCACAGTCTGCGCTGGCGTCGAGCCGGTGCAGAAGTTGTTGTAGTCGCATACGCCACCTTCGTACTGAGTGTTGTAGAAGTAGAGCGTCTTGAACCGCGCCAGCGTGGGCCGGATCGCCTCGCGTGAGGCTGAGGTAATGCCCGCATGAACCGTCGCGGCCTTGTCACCTGCAGCGGCCTGCGTCGCGAATTGGGTGTAGAACTGGATGGTGGACTGCGCGTCATACATCTTCAGCTCGACCTCGCGACCCAACAGGCCACCTGCGGCGTTGATGTCCTCAATGGCCAGCCTGGTGGTCTCGGCCATGGGCGCTCCATAGATGTCGAGGCCCCCTGAAAGGTCGAGGATCGAAGCAAAGTTGATGTTGTCCGATTGTGCGCGGGCGATGGTGGCCGGAGCGGTTAGGGCCAGAGCGGAAGTGCCCATTACAAAATCTCTGCGGGAAAGTGTCATTGATGGTGTCTCCTTTCGGTGAGTGACTAACGCGGACGCAGGTCAGTCTTTTTTATCGGACGAAGCATCATCCGACGTGATTTCCGGGGTATCCCCGGCGGTTTTGCCGTTGAGTGAATTTGAAAGGCCGCGCACGCCGTCACCGATGTTCATGCCGACCTCCTCGCCCAGCTTTTGAACAGCGGGAAGTTGCAGCGCCATGCTGAGCACGGAATCAACCACCTGATTGACGGTAGACTTGTCGTCACCTCCGTCGCCGCCACTAGCGCCATTGAAGCCATTCATCTGGTTGATGCGGATGCTTTCGATCTTTTCGGTGGGTTTCATCATCTTTTCGACCAGCTGCGGTAAGGTGCGCATGCGCTGTTCATCAAGCCTCATCGCCATGAGCTCGGGCGTTTGTGCATTTTCGGCGGCGATGATGGCCGCTCGGCCTTTCGCCTCTGATAACAAGCGATCTCTGTCAGCATTGGCAGTTTCGATCATGGCCTTCGCTTGCGCCTGTGCAGTTGAAGTAATCGTGTCCGCTTCGGATTTCACGCGGGTGTCGTCCACCATTGCTTGCTGTGCTGCACGGATCAGAGCGAGGGATTTGGCTCGTTCAGCAGCGGCAGTTTCGACAATGGTGCGCACACGCTCTTCGGCTTCTGCCTCCTCACCCTTTGCTGCAATAGCTTCGGCTTCGGCCTTAGCCTCTTCACCACGCTTTTCCGCCATCGAGATGGAGTTCTCTGATTGCTTGAGGGAAGATTTTAACTCTGAATCAAGCGCTTGCCGACGCAATTCAGTGTCACGCGCAATCTCTGACGAACGGACTTCACGCTCGCGGTCAATGCGTGCGGCCTCGCGGCGTCTCTCCGAGACTGATTGTTCCTCTGCTGTTTCTGCAGCAGAGCGGGAGCGTGCTATTTCGATCTCGCGCTGCTGGGTGATCATCGCTTCTTCTTCCTCGCGTGTGATCGTCAGCTTGCGCTTTGTCGCATCAAGCTGGCTTTGACGCACAGACACATCGGCGTCTGCCTCGATGACAGCACGTTCTTTTTTGTTCACGGCGATGATTTCGGCCAACCGCCGCATCCCCAGCGCGTTGAAAGCGTTATTTTCGTCTAACGTATGAAACGGCGTCTGGTCGATCCGCGTAAGCGACATTGATTCCAGCATTAGACCGCTTTGTGCTAGGGTGTTGCTTAGAATATCGCTGACTTCCTTGGCATAGGCGGCCCGATTGTCCTGCAATTCGTCCATAGTATAGCGCGCCGCGACCGACAGCATAGCGTCGACCAGCTTACCTTCAAGGATTTCCTCCAGATCGGCCGCGCGAAATGATTTACCGGCGAGGGCCTGGGCGGCCGTGGCCACACCTTCGGTACTGTCCCGCACCCGAACATAGAATTCAGCGGCCACATCAACCCTCAGTCGATTTTTTGTGATCATCGATTTCGAGCCTGCGCGTTCAATGTCAAGCTTCGAGGTCCGCATATTTACTTCAGCGACCTTGTGCAGAAAGGGCAAGGCAAGACAGCCTCCATCTAGCACAACTTTCTGTCCACCCTGACCGGTACGGACAACGCTAATTTCCCGTGATGCCTTACGGTAATACCGGTTTAGAAAAAGAACCGAAATTACTGCCGTAATAACAAGCAAAACACCAACGATAAACCAAGTCATGTAAATGCCTCTTAATTAATTTTTATCTCCTACGCCCCGAAAGAACAGAGTTGGCTCCGGCACGCCGAGCCGCTTATCCTAAAACTTGTAATGATTAGAAGTGTCGGAAAAATTTCTGTCAAGCTTTTATTTATAAATTCAATTGTTGTGCCGATGGTTGAAGGTGTCAGCACCTGTTTTTTCGGCGCTACTAGGTTTTGTGCGCATATCTCTTTCGCCTAGAACAGCCTAAATTACTTGTAATAAATTAAATTTGTAGATACCCGACCAGATTATTTAAGCAGCATTTCACTTTGAGCCGGAGTGGCGCGAAAACGCATAACGCAGTTTGTTGAACTCATTGAAACACTCGGACCGGACACAAAATCTGATGCCCCGGCGAGGTTTATATCAATTGCAGCTTTCATTTTTACAGCTTTCTTCGCCCAATGGGCAGGGGGTGGCAAAAAGACAGCCCCTTACTGGATGCAACAGGCTTGGTATGTCAGCGTCAGGAATGATGCGATAGCGTTTGACGCGCAACGTTCGATCCGGCACCAGGATCGCGGAACATATAACCTCGATATGTATATAGGGATGGACAGGATAGGAGAAAATTTCTTCTGCTATCCCTTCTTCGGCAACAACTCCCCGATACATCACTGCGGCACGGCCCGAAGTATGACGGACGACCAACAGGTCATATGCAGTGAACAAATAGCTCAGGCTTAACTCGTTTTGCAACTGCATGAGAGGGTTGAAAATCTAGCTTTGGGTTGACACATCAACTGCGCTTACACGCTCATCACAAAGCATCAGCTTCCGGTTGAGCGCGCGCGGGCGCTGGCTACCTGACTGCGCCCTCAGGCGATGGGCATGTTGGTCTGGGTTAAGGCCGACAAGCACAACCAGTTCATTTAAGCGAACCGC
>JABITU010000020.1 GCA_018668195.1 Tateyamaria sp.
AAAGGCGAAATCTATCAACGTTTGCGCTTTAATTTCGATCGAAAAGCCTGCCCTTGCAGGAGGCATATATGCGGCGTTCTTGATCTCACAGGGTGACACGAAGTGTTCATGCAGGTGGTCGACATATTCGATGACGCGGCCATCTTTTTTGCCGGAAATAACAATATAGTCGATCATTGAAAGGTGCTGTACGTATTCACACAAGCCTACGCCCCCTGCATGTGGCCAAACTGGCAGATCGAACTTGGCGGCGAGCAACAGCACAGCTAGTACTTCGTTCAACCCACCCATGCGACAGGCGTCGATCTGGACAATATCGATGGCACCGCTTGCGATGAGCTGCTTGAAAATTATCCGATTTTGACACATTTCACCTGTCGCGACTTTGATCGGTGCGACGGCTTTGCGTATAGCGGCATGGCCCAAAATGTCATCAGGGCTTGTTGGCTCTTCAATAAAGAAAGGGTTGGTAAACGCGAGATCACTCACCCATGAGATAGCCTCGTCTACCTCCCAAACCTGATTGGCATCAATCATCATTTTTATATCATCACCGAGGGCTTCGCGTGCAATCGTGAGCCGCCGGATATCGTCTGCGCGATCGCGGCCGACCTTCATCTTAACGTGGGTAAAACCTGCTTCTCGGGCTTCAATACAAAGGCGACGCAACTTATCGTCGGGATACCCCAACCAACCAGCGGATGTTGTATAACAGGGGTAGCCATTTTGTTTTAGGTCCGCGATGCGGTTTTCTTTTCCGTCTTGTGCGCGGCGTAGAATATCTATCGCCTCGTCGGGTGTGAGCTGATCGGTCAGGTATCTAAAATCGACAATGCCCACGATTTGCTCGGGCGTCATTTCTGCGACCAGTTGCCAAACCGGTTTATCATCGGCCCGCGCCCACAGATCCCACAAGGCATTGACGACAGCACCCGTTGCGAGGTGCATGGCGCCCTTGTCGGGGCCAATCCAGCGTAGCTGACTGTCTCCAGTTAAGCGCCGCCAAACCCCAGCTGGATCTTGCTTTAAGTCCTGAAGCGTAAGACCAACGATGAGGTGCTTCATGGCCGCAATGGCAGCACAGCAGATTTCATTCCCTCGTCCAATCGTAAATGTAAGACCGTGGCCCGACAATCCATCTGTATCTGTCTCTAGAATCACATAGGCGGCAGAGTAGTCGGGATCTGGGTTCATTGCGTCTGATCCGTCAAGCGATTGCGATGTCGGAAAGCGCAGATCAAGGGTCTGCAGCCCGGTGATTGTGGTCATGATATGTTCCAATCAGTCTTGTGATATGGTTTGTTGCTGGCGGCCAAGGCCTTCGACTTCCAAGGCCACCTTGTCACCTGAAACCAGGTAGCGTGGAGGGGACATACCCATGCCAACACCGGGTGGGGTTCCGGTGGAAATGATGTCACCCGGCTGTAACGACATAAAGCGACTGAGGTAGGACACCAGAAAGGCCACACCATAGACCATTGTTCTGGTCGATCCGTCCTGCACCGTCTTGCCGTTGACTGTCAGCCACATAGACAAATCTTGCGGGTCCCGCACTTCGTCTTTTGTCACAAGCCATGGACCAATCGGGCCGAATGTGTCCGCCGATTTACCCTTGGTCCATTGGCCTTCATGTTCGATTTGAAATGCGCGTTCCGACACATCATGCACGGTGCAATAGCCCGCCACATATTCTAGTGCATCAGCCTCGGTGACGTATTTCGCTTCGCGGCCAATTACGACCCCGAGTTCGACTTCCCAGTCTGTCTTGGTTGAACCGCGAGGGATCCGAACGTTGTCATTGGGGCCACAGATGGCCGATGTTGCTTTCATAAAAATGATCGGTTCGGGCGGGACAGTCGCGCCAGTTTCAGCTGCGTGGTCGGAATAGTTCAGTCCAATGCAAATGAACTTGCCTGTACCGGTCACCGGTGGTCCTATGCGCGGATTGCCGGACACCTCTGGCAACAGGCTTGTGCCCTTCTTACCAAGCTCTGCAAGGTTCAACGGATCGAGTGTCGCACCACTGAGATCTGGAACCACTCCGCTCAGATCGCGCAGCGTTCCACTAGCATCAATCAGACCAGGCTTTTCGAATCCAGGCGCACCAAAACGTATAAACTTCATAGTATTTCCTTCCGTAAATTTAGATCGTCCAGCCACCGTCGATGGCATAGGCCTGACCCGTGGTGTAAGATGCGCCGGAGAGATACACGACAAGGTCGGCGATTTCTTCGGGCGTTCCGATGCGCCCTATAGGTTGACGCGCAACAAATTCTGCATGGTTTTTCTCGTAATTGCCGTTGGCCCCAAGGCGCGCTTGTAAAGAGGGGCTTTC
This sequence comes from Tateyamaria sp., assembly GCA_018668195.1. Next base: position 2,336 of record JABITU010000020.1, read on the forward strand.
GACTGTGCCCGGACAAATCGCATTACATCGGATGCCACGGGTCACAAAATCCGACGCGATAGATTTTGTCAGTCCGATAACGGCCGCTTTTGAGATCGTATAGGCCGCACGGTTTGGCACGCCTTTGATACTAGAAGCCACCGAAGACATATTGATGATAGCGCCATCGCCGCGTTCTAGCATGCCGGGCAAAATGGCCTGCACCATTCGGACCATAGAGCGCACATTCAGGTCGAGAGCGAAATCAAGATCCGCCTCTGGCATTTCCAGAACAGACCCCGAATGAACCACCCCCGCACAGTTGAAAAGAATGTCGCACGTGCCAATTGATTTGCAAATTTCTGCGACTTGCGAAGCATTCAACACATCCAGTTTATGACATTCAATTCCATGTACGTTTGAAAGTTCTGAAAGGGTGTCTTCATTGATGTCCGTTGCGATCACACGCGCGCCGGATTCTGCCAATTTGATTGCAGCGGCCCTGCCTATTCCTTGTCCCGCCGCTGTCACCAGAGCAGTCTTTGATGTTAGATTAGTCATTTTCTGTACTTTCTAGGTTGATCCGTGGAAACCAGGTGGCAGCGCAATCGCGCCAAAGCGCCGCTTGTTGCGATCGACTGAGACCTCGTGATTTGGCCCAAGACACGAGGCGCGCCTCCCAGATCCGTTCGGGCGCAGTCAATTGCGCTACCGGAAAATTACTGGCAGCCATCAGGCGGTCCGAACCAAACAGTTCAAGCGCAAAGTCCATTGTTTCAAACAGAACTTCGTCGTGCGGCATTTCGGAAAACGGTTCGATCAAACCAGACATCTTGGTTGCGACGTTGGGGCGTCTGGCCAGATCTTGCAGCCCATTGCGCCATATCGGATCTGTCACCGCCGCTTTGGAGGGAAGGCCGCAGTGGTCTACAACAATTTTACCGGGAATTCTGCTCGCCAGATCATTGGCAAACCCCAACTGGTCTGGAGGCGATAACAATTCTATCGTGACCTGATGTGTGGCCAGCAGGGCAAGGACCGCCTGCGGTCCAGCAGCAAGTAATTGCTTGGGCGCGGCCATTCTGTTGAGCATCAAACGCACCCCGCAAACACGTGGCTGAGCAATCAGACGCTTGGCGTGGTCTAAGCCATTGGTTGCAGTCGGATCGATCCACGCGACCACGCCAGCAATCGAAGCAAGCTGAGCTGAATGTTTGATCAACCAGTCTGAATGGGCATCATCTGGGGCGGATTGCACTGCAATCGCGCGGCTGAATGCGCTGCCTGTCAAATGTGTGCGCAACGCATCACGCGTCGCTTTGTCATTCAGTTCGGGGTGCGCATCACAGATTAAGATGTCGTCGTGACGTTGAGGATCCCAAAGATGGACATGGGCATCTATCGCATTTTCCATCATCATCGCGGCAAACCCAATGGCCCGACGTTTTCCCAAAACTCAGCCGGAATATCAGCTTTCATCACGGCCAGACTATTCTCTAGCTGACTGGCCGATGAAACACCCAGCAACAGGGTATCGACTGCTGGATGACGGGTCGGAAAGGCCAAAGCTGCGCTGATCAATGGCACCGAGCTTGCCTTTGCCAGATCATGTAATTTGATCGCCGTTTCGCGTTCTGCCTTGGTCGCTGGGCGATAATCAAATGATGCCCCCTCAGCCGGTCGCTTGGCGAGCAGGCCCGAGTTCAACACGCCACCGGCCACAACAGCGGTGCCTTTGCGTTCACATAACGGCAACAGGTGATCTGCTGCACTTCGGTCAAGTAAGGTCCAGCGCCCGGCCACCAGAACGACATCCGCAGCGCCGGCATTGATGGCGGCAAGCAATCCAGCGTTGGAATTGCATCCGGCGCCGATCATGCCGATTTCGCCCCTGTTTTGCAGCTCTTTCAGAACTGGCAGCGCCTCGTTCAATGCAGCTTCGGATGCCATTTCGATGTCATGCAAGAAAACGCAATCCAGATGATCCCGGCCTAGGCGATCCTGTGACCGTCGAATGGACGCACGTGTGGTCGCTTCGGAAAAATCCCAGGTATCAGGGGTTCTGGTAACACTGGGTGCAGCAGCGCCGAGTTTGCGATATCGGCCAACTTTCGTGGACACAAAAACATCGTTTGAGGCCTGCGACTTTAGCGCTTCTCCAAGCCTAATTTCGGCCTGCCCGCCACCGTAAAGCGCGGCGGTATCAAAATACCTGATCCCCTTGTCCATTGCGAACCCCAACACTCGATGGGCATCGGATGTGATTGCAAGCGCAAGTGCAGCGGTGCCTAGACCAAGTGTCGGTAGCTTTCCCATCAGGAAACCAGCCCCCAGCGGCGCACCGTTACACGCTCAATAGGCACGAACAGCAACCTATCAAGGATCAACCACAAAACACCGATCAGGATCATGCCCAACACGACAATTTCTGTCTGATACCACTGGACCGCTTCGAGGGTCATGTAACCAATTCCGTTGGTACCCGCGATCATTTCGGCGGCCACAAGGGCGCGCCAACCGTAGGCCATCGATGTACGTAACCCGACAAGGATCTGCACCAGTGCACCGGGGATAACGACTGTTTTGATGACATCCCAGCGGCTTGCCCCGTGTGATTGTGCCGCGCGATATAGGACTGGCGGAATGGATTGTACGCCAATCACGGTCGAATAAATTGAGGAAAAGAAGATCGTATTCACGATTACAAAAAGGACCGATCCGCCTCCGACACCGAACCAGATAATGGCCAGCGGCACCCAGGCGATGCCCGCAATTGATTGGAAAAAGCTGAGAACAGGCGTCAGGGTCTCAGCGACAGCACGGTTTAGCGCGATCGCAAGCCCAAGTGGAATGGCGATCAGATTGCCCAAAATATAGCCTGTTGCAAGCCGCTGAAGACTTGCCCAGACCTCTGAAATTAGACTTCCACTAAGCAACATGTCTTGGAACGTGCTCCAAACTTTCGCCGGTGATGGCAGTTTATAGGCCGGAATATCGGAGAATAGCGGTGCCAAAGCCCATGCGGCCAAAACGACGATGAAAGGTAGAAGCCCAGTGACCAAAGCCGGATTGATACGTGGCTTTTGCGGCATCTGAATTGCGTGGTTCATGTGTTGCCCCCTTGATTGCGGACAAGGCCCCAACGCACGATTGTCGCCTGTTCGACGGGGCGTAAAAGCAGCCGATCAATGAGCAACCACATAACACCCATCATAATCATCCCAACGACCACCCGATCCGTCTGCCGCGTCGTTGAACCGTCAAAAATGAGGAACCCAATCCCCGACCCTGCCGCAATCATCTCGGCAAAGATGAGCCCACGAAATGCAAACCCTGCGCCGACACGAAAGCCCGTGATGATGTTTGGCAGCGCGGAGGGAATGATCACTGTCACAAGCACCTGCCAGCGCGTCGCACCCAACGTCTGCATTGCATTGATCAGCACAAGCTTTACGGTCTGGACGCCCGTCAGGGTGTTGTAGAGAACTGGAAAGAAGACAACATAGGCAATCGCGATAACGATTGTATTAAAGCCGTAGCCGATCCAAATCACCAAGAGGGGGATCCACGCGACCTCAACGATTGCATAGAAGAAATTGATGATTGGCCCCAAAAGGCGGGACCAGAAGCGCGACAGCCCGATCAACAGGCCGAACGTCAGGCCAAACCCTACTCCGGTAGCCACACTGACCGAATACCGAACAGCGCTGTCGCTCAGGTATTCAAGAAGGATACCCTTTTGCATCAACTCGATGAATGCGGAGAAGACGTCTTTGGGAGCTGGGTAAAAGTATGCCGGTAAGGCGATGACCCAAACAGAAAACTGCCAAGCGACAAGGATGCTCACTACCCCAAGGGTGCCGCGCCACTGCGCAGTAGATACAAGCGGGCGTCCGCGCATATTGGGTAAATTATTTGTCGA
>JABITU010000209.1 GCA_018668195.1 Tateyamaria sp.
CACAGGTTCCGCTTGCTTATACCGCTGAGCCCAAAATTGACGGTCTGTCCCTGTCTTTGCGATATGAACGCGGGCACCTGATCCAAGCTGCAACACGCGGCGATGGCGCGGAAGGCGAAAACGTTACTGAAAACGCCCGTACGATCCAGGACATCCCACAACAAATCGACGGGGCCCCCGAGATTTTGGAAGTTCGCGGTGAGGTGTATATGTCACACGCTGACTTTGCAGCCCTCAATGACCGTCAGGCCCGGGCAGGGGAAAAGGCATTTGCCAACCCGCGCAATGCCGCAGCCGGATCGTTACGCCAATTAGATGCGACGATTACCAAGGCGCGGCCGCTGGGCTTTTTTGCCTACGCTTGGGGCGAGCTGTCGAATCCGCTGTCGCAGTCACAAAAATGTGCCATTGATCAGTTGGCTGTTTTTGGATTTAAAACCAATGCGTTGACAACTATATGTGATGGTCCCGAAGAGATGAGCGCGCATTACCGTAAGATCGAACAGATGCGGGCTGGCCTCGGCTATGACATTGATGGTGTGGTGTACAAAGTGAATGATCTGGCCTTGCAGGGTCGGCTTGGATTTCGCTCGACCACGCCCCGATGGGCCACGGCGCACAAATTTCCTGCTGAACTGGCCTGGACACATCTTGAATCGATTGACATTCAAGTGGGCCGCACCGGTGCGCTTTCCCCAGTAGCGCGATTAACCCCGGTCACTGTGGGTGGCGTCGTTGTATCAAACGCGACATTGCACAACGAAGATTATATCGCAGGTCGTGACAACAAGGGTGCCGTAATTCGCGATGGCAAAGACATTCGTATGGGCGATTGGGTGCAGGTCTATCGCGCGGGTGATGTCATTCCTAAAGTTGCCGATGTCGACCTGTCGAAACGCCTCACGACGGCCTATCCGTTTATCATGCCAGACAAGTGCCCGGAATGCGGGAGCGCTGCGGTGCGCGAACCGGGTGATGCGGTGCGAAGGTGCACCGGTGGTTTGATCTGCCCCGCGCAGGCGGTTGAAAAATTGAAACATTTTGTTTCCCGCACCGCTTTTGACATAGAAGGGCTAGGGGCCAAACAGGTCGAACAGTTTCATACCGACGGGTGGATCGCAGAGCCTGCAGACATATTCACTTTGCGCAATCGCTTTGGTCAGGGCCTGCAACAGTTGAAAAATCGCGAAGGGTGGGGCGAAAAATCGGCTATCAACCTTTTTGATGCAATCGATGACCGGCGCAAAATTGGGCTGGGGCGGGTTATTTTTGCGCTTGGTATCCGCCATGTTGGCGAAGCAGCGTCCAATCTATTGGCCGCCCATTATCAGGAGTGGTCGGTTTTTGCCGACGCAATGCGTGCCGCGCATGAAGGCAACTGTGCTATGGATGAGCTGATGAGCATTGATGGTGTTGGCCCCGTTATGGCGCGATCGTTGACAATCACCTTTCAACAGCAGGCCGAGCGGGACAGTATTGATCGGCTGATCGCGCATCTTAACATCCAGCCTGCTGACCGCCCCATTACAGATGGCAGCCCCGTGGCCGGGAAAACTGTTGTCTTCACTGGGACGCTCGAGAAAATGACCCGTGCCGAGGCCAAGGCACGTGCCGAGGCGCTTGGTGCCAAAGTAGTGGGGTCTGTTAGTGCCAAAACTGACATCGTGGTCGCAGGCCCGGGCGCGGGTTCAAAGGCCAAAAAGGCTTCTGATTTGGGAATAAAAGTAGTGGACGAGGACGGTTGGCGCACTCTAATCGGCGCCATATGAGCAGACCCGAAATCCTGTTTCCCTTGTTTGCAGCCCTCGACTCGCTGACTGGGGTAGGTCCAAAAACGGCTCAAAACCTTGGGCAATTGGGGATTTTGGCGCCGCGCGACGTACTTTTTACGTTGCCTCATACTGGCATTGATCGGGCGCTGCGTAGTTCAGTTGAGGGTGTTGGACTGCCCACAACCGTTTCTGTAAGGGTAATCGTCGGCGCGCATCACCCGGCGCGTAACCGTGGCGGGGCTTACCGCATCCACGTGGAAGACGAAAAAACCAGTTTCCAGATCGTGTTTTTTCATGGCCGCAGTGATTATCTGGAACGAGTTTTGCCACAGGGCAGCACGCGAATCGTATCGGGCAAGGTCGAGCTGTTCGACGGTGTTATCCAGATGGTGCATCCAGAATTTATTGTCCCAGAAGAAGAGGCTGGCGATATTCCACTCTTTGAGCCGGTGTATCCACTGACTGCCGGCATCACCCAAAAGACCATGTTCAAGGCCACCCGATCGGCGCTGACTCGTGCGCCAGACCTGAACGAATGGATCGATCCTGCGCAACTGGCACACGCAGCTTGGCCCGGATTTGTACAGGCGATGCAATCTGTTCACACACCCGGCGGGCTCGAAGATCTGGCATTTTCCAGTCTGGCCAGAACGCGGCTGGCTTATGATGAATTGATGGCGCACCAGTTAACTTTGGCCTTGGCACGGGCGTCTGAACGCCGTGTGCGCGGGCGGGCGACAGTTGGCGATGGGCGCCTGCGTGGCCGGGTGCGCGCGCAACTGCCCTATGCCCCTACGGATGCGCAAGATCGTGCAATTTCCGAGATTGAGCATGACATGGGGCAAGCCAGCAGAATGAACCGCCTGTTGCAAGGGGATGTAGGCGCAGGGAAGACGCTTGCCGCCTTTATGGCGCTTTTGATCGCAGTCGAGTCTGGCGGACAGGGGGTGATGATGGCGCCCACTGAAATCCTTGCGCGTCAACATCTTGAAGGTCTTCAGCCGCTTGCGGAAAGTGCAGGCGTCGTTTTGGAATTGCTTACAGGCCGTGACAAAGGGGCGGAGCGGCGATCAAAACTGGCGGCTCTCGCCCAAGGGGACATCCAAATTCTTGTCGGGACACATGCGGTGTTTCAGGCGGATGTCGTGTTCTGTGATTTGCGGCTGGCAATCGTGGATGAACAGCACCGTTTTGGTGTGCGGCAACGGTTGGAATTGGGAAAAAAAGGCACCGCGGCGGATGTTTTGGTGATGACCGCGACACCGATTCCGCGGTCGCTTGCTCTGGCGCAATATGGCGATATGGATGTC
>JABITU010000210.1 GCA_018668195.1 Tateyamaria sp.
CAGTTGCCAAAAGTCATCGAAGGAATCAAATTCAACGACGGTGTCGAAGTCACAGCTGAGACCGAAAACCGCGCCGCCTGATGATGCGCGTCACCCAAATTCAACCATAGCTCCAATGAAAAGCGGATCAGGCGTCTGATGCGGTTGATGGGCTTCATGCCATTTATCAAAAGCCCGAGATCAGCAAACCGGCTAAGGGGTACAAGATTTACCCCTATCTGCTAAAAGGTCTGCGCGTGACACGACCAAACCAGGTTTGGGCTTCTGGCATCACATTCATTCCGATGCGCAAAGGGTTCTTGTATTTGATCGCGATCATCGAGTGGCATACGCGCAAGGTTTTGACATGGCGGATATCGAACACGCTTGAGGCCGACTTCTGTGTTGAGGCGCTGAATGAAGCCGTCGCCAAATACGGCACGCAAGAGGTCATAAATACGGATCAGGGATCACAGTTCACGTCATTCGCCTGAACTGACCGCCTGTGCCGATCCGGCACGCGGATATCAATGGATTGAAAACGGGGGTTCCTTGGCAACATCATCATGGAGCGGCTCTGGCGGTCACAAAAATACAAATGCGTTTACCTGCACGCTTTGGAAACTGGATCAGAGGCCCGCGCCAGCGTCTCCAAATGGATCTAGCTCTACAATGATAAAGGGCCACACACAGCCCATGGCGGCCAGCCGCCCGCTGTGGTTTTCTGGATAAAGAAAGAAGAAATGCAACCCGATCAGCAGGATCAAAGAGTAGCTTAATTTATCATGAAAACTGTCCAAGCATTGGGGAGTAGCTCAGTAATGTCAGCTTCTTTGCAGGTTGTTCTTGAGGTTCGGCGCCCGCTGGGCATCGGTGAGAAAAAAACGGATCAAGGCCGCTCTCCTGTTGTTTGCAACCTTGAATCAGAATTCAGATCAAATGTGAATCCTGAATGTCAACATATCCTAGTCTTCGTGCAGCAGGGCCCAAAGGGAGTCCCGTTCTCTAGTTGGCGATTACTGCAATAATAATTTGAGAAAAATGGTGGCTGAACCCGCCTTCGGAAAGGTGCGCTTGATATTAGTGGAAGTACGCGATTGACTTGTCGCCAGTTGGTAAGGGGATGAGGGTATGACAATTGATTTGGTCATTCGGCACGGTAGGGCGGTCACGCCAAGGGGTATCGTTGAGGGTGACATAGCGATCACAGGTGAGCGGATTGTGAGCGTCGGGACCCCAGTCACATCGGCAAAGCAACTCATTGACGCAAAAGGGCATTGGGTCATGCCGGGTGGTGTAGATCCACATGCCCACATCGAGCAGACGTCAGGCATGGGCGTTATGAACGCCGATACGTTTGAAACGGCCACGACTTCAGCGGCAATGGGCGGGACAACCAGCGTCATTTCATTTGCAGCACAAGCCAAAGGTCAGGCTTTGACTGAAATGGTCGCCGATTACACAGCGCGGGCAAAGCGTGGCGCAATGATTGATCATGCGTTTCATATGACGGTAACGGACACTTCGGTGCCGGGTTTTGACAGGGACCTTGGGGATTTGATTAAGACTGGACACAGATCAATAAAAGTATTCACGACCTATAACATCCAACTCAGTGATCGTGAAATTCTCGATACGATGGCGCTGGCCCGCAAAAACGGTGCACTGGTGTGCGTTCACGCAGAAAACGATGCGATTATTGCGCGCGCAAAAGACGACCTAATCGCGCGTGGTAAGGTACGCCCGTCCGATCATGCCCTGTCCCGCCCGCGAATGGCCGAGATTGAATCTGTTGCGCGTATATGCAGGTTCGCGGAATACCTCGATCAACCGGTGATGTTATTTCACATATCAACAGCCGAGGCGGCCGCGCTGGTACGCGATGCTCGGGCGCGCGGTGTTCCGATATGGGCTGAAACCTGTCCTCATTATCTGTTTACGACGGCGGACATTCTGGATCAACCGAACCTTGAGGGTGCAAAGTGGATGTGTTCCCCACCCCAGCGCACAGCGCAGGATCAGAGCGCACTTTGGAGTGCTCTGGCAGCGGGGGATTTGCAACTCGTCTCATCCGATCATGCCCCCTATCGATATGATAAAACGGGGAAACTTTCGGCAGGACCAAACGCTGGCTTTCACGAGATTGCCAATGGGCTCCCGGGGTTGGAGACGCGATTGCCGTTGATGTTTGATGCGATGGTCACGAAGGGCAAGCTGGGCCCTGAAGCATTCGCGCAGATCACGGCTACAGCCCCCGCAGACATTTATGGATTGTCACAGAAGGGCGCGATTGTATCGGGCAAAGACGCCGATCTGGTGATTTGGGACCCTGACAAACAGGTGTGCTACGGCGAAAACGATCTTCACGACAATGTTGGCTACAATCCTTGGGTCGGACGGTCTATCAAAGGTTGGCCCGTTCACGTGCTGCTACGCGGACAGACGATCATGCAGGATGGCGTGTTTCAGGGAACGGCTGGTGGTGGCAATTGGATTGACCGTCCTACTCTTGCCACGCCGCCCACGGGGGCTGCGTGATGCAAAGGCCTAACACGCCAGCACAACTGGCGATTACATTTTTTTATTATCGTGATTTGGCGGCAGCGATCGCGTTTTACCAAGACGTGATGGGCTTAACCCTCGCCATTGATCAAGGTTGGTGCAAAATTTATGAAATCTGTCCGGGTGCGCATGTGGGGTTGGTAGATGAGGCAAAAGGCATGAACAAATGGACAGCTATGAAACCCGTACAGCTTTGTATTCGCGTGGCGGACGCAGATGCTTGGTTTGCTTATGCAAAGGATAGAGCCTTCGAAAACCTGTCTGGATTGTTCGAGAATGACGCGCTTGGCATCCGCGCGTTTGTGTTCACGGACCCTGAAGGGTATCAAATTGAAATCCAAACGTCGACGCGAGCGGGTGCATGACCAAGTCATTGATCATTATAAATCCAAATTCTTCCACGACGGTGACGCATGGGATTGATACGGCCATCGCCCCCTTGCGCAACTTCGGGGTGCCCATCAGGTGCCTTACGTTAGCAGCAGGCCCTAAAGGGATCGAAAGCCAAATGCAGGCAGATCTGACCATTGCACCGATGCTAAACTTGGCGGCCGCTCAAACTGACGCTGTGGGTTACGTAATCGCATGTTTTGGCGATCCAGGGCTACATGCCTTGCGCGATCAAACAAGCTTGCCCGTCGTCGGAATTCAAGAGGCTGCGGTGATGACTGCGCTTACACTTGGGCAGCGGTTCGGTGTCATAGCGATTATGCCTGCGTCCATTCCGCGCCATCTGCGCGCATTCGGTGCCATGGGTGTTTTGGACCGGCTTGCAGGTGATCGCGCCTTGGGCCTTGGTGTGGCCGACCTTTCGAGCGCGGACAAAAGCCTTTCAGCTATGATCGCCACGGGCAAAAAACTGCGTGATGTTGACGGAGCAAATGTGTTGATTATGGGGTGTGCGGGCATGGCACAATACCGCGATTTAATTCAAGATGCGACGGGACTGCCCGTGGTTGAACCATGTCAGGCCGCCACTGCAATGGCGCTTGGTCATATTGCTCTGGGGCAAAGCCATAGAAAGGCAAATTATGCTGACTGAAGCCGCCAAAGGTGTTTACACAATCGCAGTCACACCGTTTTTGCCTAACGGGGCGATCGATTTTGACAGTGTCGATCGCGTGGTCGATTTCTACATCGAACAAGGCGCAACCGGACTGACCATTCTGGGCATGATGGGCGAGGCTGGTAAACTGTCCGCCGAAGAAAGCATGCGCGTCGTGAACCGTGTCATCGCCCGTTCATCGGTGCCTGTGGTGGTCGGTGTGTCCGCGCCGGGATATGCGGCGATGGAAAGCCTTAGCAAATCATCAATGGATGCGGGGGCTGCGGGTGTCATGGTGGCCCCGACGACGAACCTGCGCTCTGACGATCAGATCATTGGATACTATCACGGGGTCGCCAATATTCTGGGGGCCACGCCTTTCGTGCTGCAAGACTTTCCCCTCGCGACAAGTGTTACCATCGCCACCAAAGTCATCCAGCAGATCATTGACGACTGCCCAACCTGTGTGATGCTCAAACACGAAGACTGGCCGGGATTGGACAAAATCACGGCCCTGCGCGCAACATCTGATGCGGGCAGTCGCCGCATATCGATCCTGTGTGGCAACGGCGGAATGTACCTGTTGGAAGAGATGCTGCGCGGGGCGGATGGCGCCATGACTGGTTTCGCATATCCTGAGATGATGGCGCAGGTTGTGAATGCGATCTCTGCGGGTGACGAAACGCATGCCCGCGATATATTCGACGCATATATGCCCATGGTCCGCTATGAAGCTCAGCCTGGCCTTGGCTTGGCGATCCGCAAATATAGCCTTGCAAAACGCGGCGCGATTGCGCATCCAACACTCCGTAAGCCTGGTGGTGCACTCAATGCCACTGCTGCGGACGAAGTCGATGTTCTGGTACAGCGCCAGACTGCGCGTTTGGCTGATCTGGGTTGTCAGTGATCAATTAAAACTGTGACCCGGTTTGAGCGTTGGAAATTGACCCGCCTTTTGTGCAGCAAAGCCCCTAGTAGGGCCGCCCTCACATAGCGAGTCCGTCTGGGAGCTTTGCTTGCGTGACGTATACTTTTTTACTTTTTCGTACGATGTTTGCTCCAGACGAACCGGTAAGCGCAAGCATTCGACCTGTCCCGCTTTAGTACCGCCAGACCAGTTCAGCTTTGATGGTTTTGAAGAACGCCTCGACGGCGGCGTTCTGCGATTTCCTTTACTGCTCATCGATCCCTTAGAGCCATTCTGGCGTAGGACCTTCGGATAATCATGAGAACAATTTTGGCTGCCACGATCCGCATACAAGATCTCATCGAAAAGTTTCCATTCCGCATTCGTGAGGTGCGCACGGATAATGGTCATGAGTTCCAGGCCAAATTCCATTGGCATGTCGAAGATCTCGGGATCAGGCACGCCTACATTAAACGGGGCACCCCTCAACTCAATGGCAAAGTCGAACGTTCCCACCGTTCTGATCAGCAGGAGTTCTATCAACTTCTCAGCTACAAAGGCGACGTTGATCTGGAGGCTAAACTCGACGAATGGGAGCGCTTCTACAACTTCGCTAGACCGCACGGCGCGCACAACGGCCAGACCCCTTACGAAGCTCTCAGAGACAAGTTACAATAACACAGCGAGTGTCCCGCGGGTCTGTCTAGGTTATAGACCTCTCATGCGTTGGAAATCTCCGCACGAGAAAAATGAAAAGCGGCTCACCAGGTTACCCCAATGACCGCTTGCCCACTTCTTCTAGCTTGTCACAAGTTATACGTGTGACCGCTCGCAAAGTCAAGCAAAATCATGGGCGTCATAACTGCTAACCGTACGGTATGATTAATAAATTCCTAACGGTGGAAGCAAGTGTCTCAATTTAAAAGCGTATATGCAACGCATCGACTGAACTGGCATCAATTGTCCTTGGCCCGCTCCGCTTCGATCTTGCGCCACTGGGCAACGTTGCGATTGTGCGCGTCCAGAGTCTTGGAGAATGCGTGCCCCCCCGTACCGTCGGCAACAAAGAACACATAATCTGTTTCATCCGGCTGCGCTGCCGCCATCAGGCTTGCCCGGCCCGGATTAGCAATGGGCGTAGGGGGCAATCCTTCGATGACATAGGTGTTCCACGGCGTCGCTGCACGCAGCTCTGACCGTCGCAGTCCCCGGCCCAAAACGCCCTGCCCGCGCGTGATACCGTAAATCACGGTCGGGTCAGTTTGCAGGGGCATACCCCGATTCAACCGATTGACAAAAACCGATGCCACCTGACGCCGTTCGCCGGCCACGCCCGTCTCTTTCTCAATAATCGACGCAAGAATTAATAATTCTTCCGGAGTGTCCAGCGGGATATCTGTCTTGCGCGTCTCCCACGCCGCGGCGATCAACAGGTCCTGTTTCTCTGCCATACGGGTCAATACGTCGGCAAGCTGGTCTCCGGGGCGCACCTCGTAGCTGTCTGGCGCAAGCGACCCTTCAGGCGGCACTTTATCAATGACCCCTTGCAAAACATCCATGCTGCGCAACGCCGTAACAACCTGCCAACTGGTCACGCCCTCTGCCAATGCGATACGGTACCGCGTGTCTTGCGACGCTCGAACGTCCGTGTAATTCGCAGGAGCGTCTTCGACACCCGGTTGGAATTCGGCAATTTCAACGAATTGGTTTTGCGTGGGATCGACCTTGCGCACCTGCGCGACCAGCCGGTTCACACCGATACGATAGACAACTTCGGTGCCGCAAGTGCTTGCGCCGCCGCGTGTTACAACATCGACTATATTTTGCATCGACGCACCGGCCTCAACAATATAGCTGCCGGCTTTCAACTGATCCGTCTTGCCCGCGTAATCCGCGCCAACTCGAAAAATAGATACGCTGCTAACTGCACCTTGCTGCTCAAGCGCGCGGCTCACTCGTCGAAAATTTGTCCCACGCTCGACCTGTACGCAGATGGCCTGCGCCAAAGGACCCGGTGCTTCATACTGGCCACGACCCCACAGGATCACTCCCCCAACAAGGAACAATGCCACAATAAGAAAAGTAATCGCGTTTGACGCAATCGAACGCCACATCAATCAACTTTTCCAAAGATTACGCTGGCATTTGTCCCACCAAACCCAAAGCTATTGGACAGCGCGTAATCAACCTTGCGCTCACGCTTGGCATTTGGCGCGAGATCAACGGGCGTCTCAACAGCTGGGTTATCCAAGTTGATCGTCGGCGGACACACCTGATCCCGAATGGCCAGGATCGAGAATATCGCCTCGATCGCACCGGCAGCCCCCAACAAATGACCCGTGGATGACTTGGTCGATGACATCGTGACATTTGCGGCATGATCACCCAGCAAACGTTCAACCGCTCCAAGTTCAATGGTATCAGCCATCGTCGATGTGCCGTGCGCGTTGATATAGTCAATGTCAGATGGCTCAAGACCGGCATTGCGCAAAGCTGCACGCATCGACCGCTCTCCCCCTTCGCCATCCTCGGACGGCGCGGTGATGTGATAGGCATCTCCCGACAGCCCGTATCCCTTGACCTCGGCATAGATCTTTGCACCGCGCGCAACCGCGTGCTCATATTCCTCAAGCACCACGATGCCCGCGCCTTCGCCCATGACGAATCCGTCACGATCTGCGTCATAGGGTCGGCTGGCTGCTTTGGGATCATCAGCACGCTTGGTCGACAAAGCCTTGCAGGCATTGAACCCCGCAATTCCAATCTTACAAATTGCCGCCTCAGCACCGCCTGCGATCATCACGTCTGCATCACCGTGCTGGATCAAACGACTGGCATCACCAATAGCATGCGCACCCGTGGAGCACGCCGTCACCACCGAGTGGTTCGGCCCCTTAAACCCATAACGGATCGACACTTGGCCTGAAATTAGGTTGATAAGCGCACCCGGCACAAAAAACGGCGACACGCGGCGCGGTCCCTTGGACTCCATCATCACCGCAGTATTGGCGATAGAGTTAAGCCCACCAATCCCAGACCCGATCAGAACGCCAGTGCGCTCTAGGCTCTCGCGATCCTCAGGCATCCAGCCTGCGTCTTCAACAGCCTGCTGAGCGGCTGCCAGTCCAAACATGATAAATGTATCGACCTTGCGCTGTTCTTTCGGTGCCATGTAGGTGTCGGCATTGAATGTCCCGTCTGCCCCATCACCCAAAGGTACCTCACAGGCATATGTGGTGGTTAAGCCTTCGGGATCGAAACCCGTTATAGCGCCAGCACCAGACTGACCATCTAGAATTCGGGTCCAACTTGTTTCGACCCCATCAGCCAACGGGGTCACGAGACCCAGACCTGTCACAACCACTCTGCGCATGTGCTCATGCCCCCTTATTATCCTCTAGGGTCATACCGCGCGGAGCCAGCTCAGTTCAAGCCCCGACCAACGCTGCAAGACAGTCGCTTACAACGTGTAACAACTGCTATTGCACGACAAACAATCGCGTTTGCCTGCAAAAGATCCGGTTGAAATAAAAAAGCGCCCCTTCGCAAGAAAGGACGCCACTGTTCAAACCGATTTAACGCAGCTTACGAAGCTTTGGTTATGAAGCCAACTGCATCGCCAAAGGTCTGGATTGTTTCGGCAGCATCATCAGGGATTTCAATGCCGAACTCTTCTTCAAAGGCCATGACCAATTCAACGGTGTCCAAGCTGTCTGCGCCAAGATCATCAATAAACGAAGCCGTGTCCGTCACTTTTGCCTCTTCTACGCCCAAGTGTTCTACAACGATCTTTTTTACGCGGTCCGCGATGTCGCTCATAAAGCTGTCCTCATTCTTCCGGGGCGTATTTCGCGCACCCAAGTGTTGTCCCCGATAGTGTCTGGGGCTCTGGTCTTGCCCTTTGGGGCGGTGAAAACTCGCGGTTTGAATACATGTATTCAAACCGAAAGAGAGATGATCTGCGCCGCCTATAGCATAAACTACGACTATGGCAATACCAGAGACAAAGCAGGCGTGAACGCCCGTCAGAGCATTGCCATACCGCCATTCACATGAAGCGTGGTGCCGGTGACATAAGCTGACTCTGCGCTGGCAAGATACAGAACGGCGGATGCGATCTCATGGGCTTCTCCCATCCGACCAGCCGGGATTTGGGCCATGATACCAGCCTTCTGATCATCGCTCAGCTTATCCGTCATTGCCGTCGCGATAAATCCCGGAGCGATTGCATTAACAGTGATCCCACGGCTTGCCACCTCATATGCCAAGCTTTTGGACATGCCCACCAAGCCGGCTTTTGACGCCGCATAATTGGCCTGACCCGGATTTCCGGTCGCACCGACAATTGAGCTGATATTGACGATCCGGCCCCAACGCGCCTTCATCATGCCGCGCATCACGCCCTTGCACAGTTTAAATGTGGCAGTCAGGTTAACGTCGATCACCGATTGCCATTCATCATCCGACATCCGCATAAACAGGTTATCCCGCGTGATGCCGGCATTGTTGACTAGGATGTCGACCGACCCCATTGCTGCCGTGGCTTTTTTGGGTAAAGCTTCAACAGCCGCCATATCGCTCAGGTTACACGGAAGCACATGCGCACGATCTCCCAGTTCGCCCGCCAGTGCCTCCAGCGGGTCAACACGTGTACCACTTAGCCCGACGGTCGCGCCCGCCCCGTGCAACGTCCGAGCAATGTCGGCACCAATGCCGCCCGATGCGCCGGTTACAAGCGCGGTCTTTCCAGTCAGATCAAACATCCAGATCTCTTTCCTCAAGTTTCGGCGACGTCCGTCCTGGCGCCTGCCAAGTTCAAGTTGTCATCTTTGGCGGCCTACCGATAGCCACCTCAAGCGTAAATATTGATAGCGGGCAACGTGCCTCAAAGCGGGTCTTTAATAACTTTGCACGCCAGCCTAGCATAAGAAACGCGCCTACAATTGATGTGGCCGCATACATCGGCTCAAACATATCCAACAAAAACCGCATACGGACGGCCAAAGGTGCTGGCCCCAACAAACGGCCCAAATGCATGTCACTTAATGCAGCCAAGTCAGGCCTCCAGCACCGCTTTGACATCTGTCGGCATGCCAAGGGCGCGCGTCGCTACAGACCGGTCGATGCGACGGACCATGCCCGACAGTGCCTTGCCTGCGCCGATCTCCCAAATCTCGGTCACCCCCTGACCCGCCATCCACGCCACGCTTTCGCGCCAGCGCACGGCACCTGTGATCTGCTCAACCAACAGCGCGCGCAATTCGGTTGGGTCACTGCACGCTTGGGCGCGCACATTCGGAACGACCGGCACAGTTGGCACGCCAAACGACACGTCACTCAGTGCTTTGTCCATTACATCAGCCGCAGGCGCCATCAAAGCGCAGTGAAACGGAGCAGACACCGGCAGCATCACAGCCCGCTTGGCACCACGCGCCTTGGCAAGTTCAACGGCCCGCTCGACCGCAGCCTTGTGTCCAGACACCACAACCTGACCCGGATCATTGTCATTGGCCGCCTCGCACACATCTCCTTGCGCCGCATCATTTGCAACATCGCGCACAGCCGCAAAATCCAGTCCCAGCAACGCCGCCATTGCCCCCAAACCGACTGGCACAGCCTCTTGCATCGCTATGCCCCTGATCCGCAACAGACGCGCAGTATCAGCAAGGCTCAACACCCCGGCTGCACACAGCGCCGAATATTCACCCAATGAGTGACCCGCCACGAATGACGCACGCTCCATGCCAATACCCTCGGCCTCAAGCGCACGCACCGCCGCAATCGATGTGGCCATCAGCGCGGGCTGCGCGTTCTGTGTCAGGGTCAATGTATCCAAATCACCTTCCCAGATCAGATCGCTTAGCGGTTCGCCCAGCGCATCATCGACTTCCTCGAACACGGCCCGTGCTTCGGGATAGGCTTCCGCCAGATCTTTGCCCATACCAATGGTTTGGGCACCCTGTCCTGGAAATACAAATGCAACGCTCACGTCTTGCCCCTCCTTGAGGTGGTGTTTTCATGTTTCAGTCGGTGTAAAGCGCAGACGACGCCCAAGCAAGGCACTGCCGCACGACGACTGTGCGTGAATTGCCGATTGTTTCTAAAATCGAACGGCTCATAATTGGCCGACAGACATACCCACGCTCCATGGCTAAACAACCGAGGTTTCAGAAATGACCACTTCCAATACCACCGACCGCTATGGATCCGTTGCCAAATCGTTTCATTGGCTGATGGCACTTTTGATTTTGACCCTTATCCCCATGGGGCTCATTGCCAACGCTTTGCCCTACGACTCATCCCAACAATTGGCGCAAAAAGCGTTCGTTTTTTCGCTGCACAAAACACTGGGTGTAACGGCATTTTTTGTGGCGTTGGCCCGGATCGGCTGGGCACTTGGCCAACCTAAGCCCGGCTTGCTGCACCCCGATCGCAAACTGGAAAGTTTGGCAGCTGAAACCATACACTGGCTACTCTATGGCAGTCTCGTCGCTGTTCCACTCAGCGGATGGATTCATCACGCAGCAACCACTGGTTTTGCACCGATCTGGTGGCCATTTGGACAAAACCTGCCTTTGGTGCCTAAATCCGAGAGCCTTGCAGCCACTTTTGCGGGTGGACATTGGGTGCTGACCAAAGTGTTGGCATTGTCGATTTCCCTGCATATCGCAGGTGCTCTTAAACACCACATTATCGACAAGGACATGACGTTACGTCGTATGTGGTTCGGCAACCCTGCTTTGCCGGAAACCCACAGCACCCACAAACACACTGGCCCACTTGCTGCTGCTCTCACCATATGGATCTTGGCTTTGTCCGGTGGCGCAGCGCTTGGTGTTTACGCTCCGCATGGTGTCCATATCAAGGCCGCTGAACTGAAAGCCGTGCAATCGGACTGGCAGGTGCAAGAGGGCACACTTTCCATAGCTGTTGTCCAAATGGGGGCCGAAGTCACTGGCACCTTTGCAGATTGGACAGCAGCGATCAGCTTTGACGAAACCGTGACCGACGGCGTCGCTGGAGACGTGGACGTAACGGTTGCTATCGGTTCTCTGACCCTGGGTGCAGTGACCGATCAAGCCATGGGGGCTGACTATTTCGATTTGGCCGAATTTCCAACTGCACGTTTTCTGGCTGATATTGTGCAGGTAAGCGACGTTTACGTAGCCAAAGGCACCCTAACCATCAAAGACCAAAGCGTTCAGATTAGCTTACCCTTTAACTTGTCGCTAGACGGCGACACCGCGACAGTGAACGGCAGCTTATCCGTTGACAGGCTTGCCTTCGGTATTGGCACGAATATGGCCGATGAAGCATCGCTGATGTTCAATGTCGGTATAACTGTTGCGCTCACTGCAACACGTGCAGCGCCAGTATCGGACCAGTAAGACGCTAGGCGGAATATTTCACCCATCAAACTGTTTCTTATTCACAGAATTAGCCAAAACACACAGGAATCATCTAACCCTAGCAAAGTATTTTCGATAATGCGCTAGCTTAGTGCGCTGAAATAAATATACAATATTACTACTAAATGTTTAGTTTGACAGGTTGGAAAATTTGCGCCTATCGTTGTACCAGTCGAAAATTCCGGCTCACATAGATTTTCTGGGAGGAAACAGGATGCGCAAGTATTTACTCTCCGCGACGGCAGTCATTGCTGTCATTGCGGGGCATGGGACTGCCTTAGCCGACACGGCAGCAGCCCAAAAATGGATTGATCAAGAATTCCAGCCATCAACGCTCAGCAAGGCCGAGCAGATGGCCGAAATGGAATGGTTTATCAATGCGGCCGAGCCATATGCGGGGATGGAAATCAACGTCCTGTCCGAAGGCATTCCAACGCACGGGTATGAATCCGAAGTATTGACTGACGCCTTTGAGCAAATCACAGGCATCAAGGTCAATCACCAGATCCTCGGCGAGGGTGAAGTCGTACAGGCCGTGCAAACGCAGATGCAGACGCAACGCAACCTTTACGATGGGTATGTGAATGATTCCGACCTGATCGGGACGCACTCGCGCTTGCAGTTGGCGTATAATCTTACGGAACAGATGGCTGGCGACTGGGCAGCGACAACGTCTCCGACGCTTGATCTGGAAGACTTCATGGGCATCCAGTTCACAACAGGCCCGGATGGCAATCTGTACCAACTGCCCGATCAACAGTTCGCAAACCTTTACTGGTTCCGCAAGGACTGGTTTGACCGCGAGGACCTTCAGGCAGCGTTCAAGGCCAAGTATGGCTATGATCTGGGCGTGCCGGTGAACTGGTCAGCATACGAAGATATTGCCGAGTTCTTTTCCGAAGATGTCAAGGAAATCGACGGAACAGCAATCTACGGCCACATGGACTATGGCAAACGCGCGCCTGACCTTGGCTGGCGGATGACAGACGCTTGGCTTTCGATGGCTGGCGCCGGTTCGGTGGGTGAACCCAACGGTATTCCGATCGATGAATGGGGCATTCGTATGGAAGCGGGTTCGTGCAACCCTGCTGGTGCGTCTGTATCGCGTGGCGGTGCGGCCAATGGCCCTGCGGCGGTCTATGCGATCCGCAAGTGGGACGAATGGCTGCGCGCCTACGCTCCTCCGGGGGCTGCGTCCTATGACTTTTACCAGTCGCTGCCTGCGCTTGCACAAGGCAACGTTGCGCAGCAGATCTTCTGGTATACAGCCTTTACCGCGGACATGGTTAAGCCCAAGTCCGAAGGCAACAACACGGTTGACGGTGACGGCAATCCATTGTGGCGGATGGCACCCAGCCCCCATGGCCCCTATTGGACCAAGGGGCAAAAGGTTGGCTATCAGGACGTTGGATCATGGACATTCCTGAAATCCACACCTAGCGAAAGAGCACAAGCAGCCTGGCTCTATGCCCAGTTCGTAACCTCGAAAACTGTGGATGTGAAAAAGTCCCACGTGGGTCTGACCTTTACCCGTGACTCATCGGTCAACCACCAAAGCTTCTCTGAACGTGCTCCAAAATTGGGTGGTTTGGTTGAGTTCTACCGGTCGCCTGACCGAGTGGCATGGTCGCCAACTGGTATCAACGTGCCTGACTATCCCAAACTGGCACAGATCTGGTGGCAGCAAATTGGTGATGTGAACTCGGGTGCCTTCACACCGCAACAAGCGATGGATCGTTTGGCAGAAGAGATGGATATCACCATGGCCCGCATGCAGCAGGCAGATGAAGCCGCAGGCGTCTATGGCGGTTGTGGGCCGCGCCTGAACGAAGAGCGAGATGCCGAGTGGTGGTTCGCCAACGGTGGCGCCAAGCCCAAGCTCGACAACGAAAAGCCGCAGGGTGAAACCGTCAACTACGACGAACTGGTTGCGCGCTGGAACCAATAAGCAAGATAGGCAGGCTCGACTGACAACTGTCAGGCGGGCCCGCTTTGACCGGCGCGCCTAACACGCGTCGGTTATTTTCATCTGGGGCAAAGACCAATGACAATAGAGCTGAAACAAGCCACAAAATTGATCCGCGGCATCAGCCATATCAAGCCCACGTCGCTGGTGCTTGAAACTGGACATTTCAACGTCCTTTTGGGGCAAACCGGATCGGGCAAAACGTCCCTAATCAAACTTATGGCGGGGCTTGATCCGCTGGCTTCGGGCGAAATCTGGATGGATGGTCAGGATGTCTCCAAGGTGTCGACCCAGAAACGCAATATCAGTCTCGTGCATCAATTCTTTGTGAATTATCCGCAAATGACCGTGTTTGACAACATTGCCTCCCCCCTTCGGGTCGCAGGCATGCCCAAATCAGAAATCCAAGGCCGAGTTGAAGAAGCCGCAGCTATCCTGCAACTTGGCCCAATGCTTGACCGGCGGCCTCATGAATTGTCAGGGGGGCAGCAACAGCGCTGCGCGCTGGCGCGAGCAATCGCCAAGGAAAGCAGGGCTGTGTTCCTGGATGAACCGCTTGCAAACCTTGATTACAAACTGCGCGAAGAACTGCGCGAGCAATTGCCGGAACTCTTTGCCGGTCGGGGGGCCGTGGTCGTTTATGCCACCTCAGAGCCCGAAGAGGCCCTGTTGCTGGGCGGCAAGACAGCCCTGATGGAAGATGGCCACGTGACCCAATTTGGCCCAACGGCACATATTTATCGCCGCCCCAAAAACCTGACGGCGGCTCGGGTATTTTCTGATCCGCCTATTAACGTGGCCGAGATCACCAAAACAGGAACTGACGCGCGCATGCAAACAGGGGTGAACTGGGCGCTTGATGGCGCAGCCGCTGCCTTGCCTGATGGGACATACACCGTCGCTGTTCGTCCGCATCATGTTTTGCCGGTGGCTGCGTCGGCTGCCGGTGTGGCGCTGCGCGGAACGGTTCTAGTCACCGAGTTATCAGGT
The DNA here is from genome assembly GCA_018668195.1 of Tateyamaria sp. Next base: position 14,859 of record JABITU010000210.1, read on the forward strand.
TCCGAATCTAGCGCGCATTTCCAAATCGGAACGGACGCTTGGGTGTCACTGGCCCATGGCGTGCATCCCTATAAAGTGGGTGGCGACCATCATTTCTATTTTGACGCGGGCAATGCATTTTATTTTGATCTCGACGGGAGGCTCGTTGCCTGATGGCCAAGATCACGCTGTCCAATCTGCGCCACTCGTATATGCCCAATCCCAAGGGGCCCGAGGATTACGCGCTCAAGAAAATCGATCTCAGTTGGGATGACGGTGGCGCATATGCGCTGCTTGGCCCATCGGGCTGTGGGAAATCAACGCTGCTCAACATTATCTCGGGCCTGCTCATGCCATCCGAGGGCAAAGTCCTGTTCGATAACAACGACGTCACCCAGCTGCCACCGGACAGGCGCAACATTGCACAGGTTTTCCAGTTCCCGGTGATCTACGACACGATGACCGTGCGCAACAATCTGGCCTTTCCGCTGCGCAATCGCGGCATGTCGGAAACGCACATTGCGGCTCGTGTGGCTGAAATTGCCGCCATGCTTGAGGTTGAAGAGATGCTTGATACACGGGCGGCCCACCTGTCGCCCGACAACAAGCAAAAGATATCTATGGGCCGTGGTCTGGTGCGGGATGATGTGAATGTGGTGATGTTTGACGAACCACTGACCGTGATTGACCCTCACTTGAAATGGAAACTGCGCTCCAAGCTGAAAGAACTGCACCAACGCGTGCGAGCCACGATGATCTATGTGACGCATGATCAGACCGAAGCGCTGACCTTTGCCGATCAGGTGATTGTCATGCAAGACGGCGAAGTCGTCCAGATCGGCACGCCGGTTGAATTGTTCGAGCGTCCGCAGCACACGTTTGTAGGCCATTTTATCGGATCCCCCGGCATGAATGTGCTGCGCACCGAGGTCCGTGAGGGCAGCGCCTTTTTTCAGGGGCACACGGTGCCGTTGGAAGGGACCATTTCGGGCAATGGCGGCGTGACAGAGTTGGGGATTCGCCCGGAATTTGTTTCGCTTTCAGACAGCGGACTGCCGGCACGCATCCGCAACATATCTGATGTTGGCCGCCACGCAGTGGTTGAGGCGCTGGTTGGGGACACCCCGGTGAAAGCCATTGTCGAGGGCGAATTACCAGAGAAAGGCGCAGCCGTTCATCTGGACTTTCGGGCGGATCAAACGCGGCTTTATCGCGACGGCTGGATCGCAACGGAGGCAGCATCATGAAAACCGAAAACCAACGCGCTTGGTTCTTTGTCTTGCCAGTCTTGTTGCTGGTGGCGTTTAACGCACTGGTGCCGATCATGACGGTGGTCAATTACTCGGTGCAGGAAACCTTTGGAAACAATGTCTTTTTCTGGCAGGGCTTGGATTGGTTCGAACAGATCCTGCGCTCTGACAGGTTTCAGGCGGCGTTGGGGC
>JABITU010000211.1 GCA_018668195.1 Tateyamaria sp.
CGAACACGTGCTACGAGCAGTGCATCGTCCACCGGCTTCTGCATCACATCGTCAACGCCTGCAGCGAGCATTCGCATTCTGTCTGCCGCAGAGGCACAACAGCTGAGTGCTATAACTGGAACCTTGCCAGCTGCTGGCGTTTTTTGCAGCCGCGCCATCAAACGAAGCGGCCCACCGTCTGTTGCCGTTCCTGAAAACAAGATCAGGTCAGGCATGGATTTGCGGATTGCTCGCACAGCATCCGCAATAGTTTCTGCTTGCAACACGTCGTAGTGGCTGGCTGCGAGCTTAACCCGCAAAACAATGCGATTTGTTGCAATCGGATCTATGATAAGCACCTTACCGTGCATGGAATCATCCCCGTTATGTACAAATATCGTGGCTTAGTTATCTATTAGTTTAAGTTAACAAAGCGTTTCCAAACGGCGACAAAGGACCAATTTATTTCAATGTTGCGAGAATCTGCCGAGGTGATCGGCCTGAAAGCTTTGGGGTGGCTCGCTGCCAATGAAGAATTGTTGCCAGTGTTTCTGGGATCAACCGGCGCCAGCGAAGTGGACGTGCGCGCAGGGATTTCAGATCCTGATTTTCTTGGTGCGCTACTCGATTTTATCATGATGGACGATGCGTGGATCACTTCGTTTTGTGACGCCGAAGGGTTGGCTTATGACCAGCCAATGATGGCGCGGATGGCATTGCCAGGTGGGGAGCAGATGCATTGGACGTGACACCGACTCAAGTGCGTGGCGTAATCTTTGACAAGGACGGCACGCTGTTCGACTTTGCGACGACCTGGGAGGCCTGGGCGGCCGCCTTTCTGCTCCGGGTGACAGGAGGTGACCAAGAACAAGCTGCGGTCATTGGCCGGGATATCGGGTTTGATCTGCACACGCACAGCTTTGCCCGCGACAGTGTTGTGATTGCAGGAACGCCGATTGAGATTGCAGATGCACTTGCCCGTCACTTTCCTGATCGCAACCGACAGGACTTGCTTGAGATGCTGAATGAAGAAGCCGCAAAAGCGCCGCAAGCCGAGGCTGTGCCGCTGGCTTCCTATCTGGATGAGTTGCGTGCCCGCGGTCTTGCTTTGGGTGTTGCGACCAATGACGCCGAGGCGTCAGCTATGGCGCATCTGGACGCCGCTGGTGTGGTCGCGCATTTCGATTTTATCGCGGGTTCTGACAGCGGATACGGGGGTAAGCCCGCGCCGGGTCAGCTTTTGGAATTTTGCGCATCTACCGGTCTAGCTCCGACGCAAGTGGTGATGGTGGGCGATAGCACCCATGATCTGCGTGCTGGACGGGCGGCAGGTATGCGCACCATCGGTGTGCTGACAGGTCTTGCAACGGCACAAGAACTGTTTCCGCTCGCAACAGCAGTGCTGCCTGATATTGGCCATTTGCCGAACTGGCTAGATGCGCTGACTTAAGCCCAATGGTTTTGGCGGGGAAAAGCGACATGTGATGTCGCAAAGGGAAAGGTCATCTGTCTATCGCTGCGTTGTTTTAGAAACACGTCGCAATAAAAGGGCTGGGTCATGACCGAAAGAGCAAACAGACGGAAAACCCGATCTGGAGGTCGCGCAGGTGCCGCTGCACGTCGCGGTGCGGCCGTGATCGAACAGATGCCCTGGAACCCGCCCGTGATGATTGATCCCCCAGTTGAGCCGTTGCGGCCAGAGGGCGTTGAGGCGATACACGACGGCGCGATGCGCATTCTCGAAGAGATCGGTGTTCAATTCTTGAATGCGGAAGCACTGACGATCCTGCGCCAAGCGGGCTGTCGTGTGGACGGAGATATCGTGCGCATGGACCGGGCTTTTGTGATGGAGATGGTGCGCAAGGCACCTGCGCAATTCACCCTGACCCCCCGCAATTTGGATCGCGCCATTACGATTGGCGGGCAGCATCTGAACTTTGGCAACGTGTCGTCTCCGCCGAACTATTGGGACATGGAGATTGGCACCAAGGTTCCCGGCACGCGCGAGATGTGCGCCAACCTGCTCAAGCTCACCCAATATTTCAATTGTATTCATTTTGCTGGCGGTTACCCGGTTGAACCTGTCGATTTACATGCCAGCGTCCGACATCTTGATGTGCTTTATGACAAGCTGACGTTGACCGACAAAGTCATGCACGCCTATTCGCTGGGACGCGAGCGGGTCGAAGATGTGATGGAGATGGTGCGCATTGCTGGCGGCCTGAGCCACGCGGAATTCGAGGCGACCCCCCGGATGTATACCAACATCAATTCAACCTCGCCGCTCAAACACGATCATCCCATGATCGACGGATGTTTGCGTCTTGTGCGGCGCGGTCAGGCGGTCGTGGTCACACCCTTTACACTGGCGGGGGCGATGGCGCCGGTCACAATGGCAGGCGCGGTCGCTCAATCGATCGCCGAAGCCTTGTGTGCTATCGCACTGTTTCAATACGTGGCGCCGGGTGCGCCCTGTGCCATTGGCACCTTTACGTCGAATGTGGATATGAAATCGGGGGCGCCGGCCTTTGGCACGCCTGAATACATGCGCGCCACACAAATGACGGGCCAGATGGCCCGGTTCTACGGGTTGCCGATGCGGTCATCTGGTGTGTGTGCGGCCAATGTGCCGGACGGACAAGCGATGTGGGAAACGTCGAACAGCTTATGGGCGGCAGTACAGTCGGGCACCAACATGGTCTATCACGCAGCCGGCTGGCTTGAGGGTGGGTTGATCGCAAGCCCGGAAAAATTCATTATGGATTGCGAAATTTTACAACAAATCCAACGTTACATGGACCCGTCAGTTATTGGCACGGAACCCGATGATATCGCGCTTGATGCGATTAAATCGGTTGGCACTGCGGGCCATTTCTTTGGCATCCAGCACACCCAAGACCGATACAGCACAGCTTTTTACCAACCGTTTCTGAGCGATTGGAAGAATTACGAGGGCTGGGACGTTGCCGGTGCCGTCTGGACCCCAGAGCGCGCGCATGGCCTGTTCAAACAGATCATCGCCAGTTTTGAGCCGCCGGAAATAGACGCAGCGATCCGCGATGAATTGGCTGATTTTGTGGCTCGTCGTAAGTCAGAGGGCGGCGCACCAACCGACTTCTGACTGCGGCCCGCTCTGGTTGAAAATTGTCTCTCAAATTTGATTTGTTAGAGTATTGTTTAGGCATAACCGAACATATTGCCCATGTGGAAATGGGAAGAAAATGTGATGCATGGGTTAATAAACAGGGCAATACAGTGCTTTGTCTGTGATAGTTATGGATGGGACAAATGGGTTGAAGCAACCCGTCTGGCGGAACTCGAGTTTGTCGAGTTTGAAGCAATGATGATGTATGATGATGACATCACCCCGCGTCTGTTGGATGCGATCAGCGTACTGCTGGACAGAAATCGCCGCTACATAATGGAAGATTTGGGAACCTATCTGGTTTCGCACCCGAATGTTGAGGCGCTGCGCCGCTTGCTGCGGTTTGGTGGCGTGACCTTTGTCGATTTCCTGCATTCGCTTGATGAGTTGCCGGATCGGGCGCGGTTGGCGGTGTCGGATCTGCAATTGCCACGGACTGAGCTGCGAGAGCATGGCGCGTCTTGCTTTAGCCTCGTGTGCGAATGCCCGATCCCGGGCTATGGTTACGTTATGATGGGTGTTCTGCGGACAATGGCAGACGACTATGGTGTGCTGGCTTTGTTGGAGCATCAGGGGGAAAGCCAAGGAGTCGAAACGATTTCAGTTTCTTTGATCGAGACCAAATTTGCCGCAGGTCGGGCGTTTGAATTGGGTGTTCGGATATGATTGCGGATAATGCGACAATTACCCATGCTTTAGACGTCTTGTGCCCCATGCACCTGATAATATCTGCAACGGGCCATGTCGTTCATGTCGGGCCGACTCTGCAAAAACTGCGACCCAACGTGCCATTAGTTGGCCTTAGTTTTCTTGAAATATTTGATCTGAAGCGCCCGCGTGCGATCCGAACGGTGGATGCGTTGCGCGCGGCTGCTGGAACAAAACTGCACTTGCAATTGCGCGATCATCCAAAGACCGAGGTCAAAGGCATCCTTGTACCGGGCACGGCATTGGGCGAAAGCATTATTAACTTGTCCTTTGGCATTGCTGTGGTCGATGCTGTGGCAGATTATGCGCTGACCAGCGTCGACTTCGCAGCGACGGATCTGACCATCGAAATGCTGTACCTTGTCGAAGCGAAATCCGCCGCGATGGAGGCGTCACGCAAGCTGAACCTGCGTCTTCAGGGGGCGATGATTACTGCAGAAGAACAAGCTTTTACCGACACTCTGACCGGGCTCAAGAATCGGCGCGCCATGGACTACGTACTGGCGCGTCATGCTTCTTGGGGTAAACAATTTGGCGTCATGCAGATTGATTTGGACTGGTTCAAGGCGGTCAACGATTCGCTGGGCCACGCCGCTGGCGACCACGTTTTGCAGACAGTTGCCCGCATCATGGTCGAAGAAACCCGTGACAGTGATACCGTAGCCCGAGTCGGGGGGGACGAATTTGTTATCCTGTTACCCAACGCTCATGATCCCGGAATTCTTCGTCGCATCGGCAAACGGATCATTGAACGCTTGTCGCAACCGATATTGTTTCAGGAGAAAGAGTGCCAAATCTCTGCCAGCATTGGAGTAGCTATTTATGATCCTAAGTCTTCGGTGCCGGTTACAGATTTGATAGATAACGCAGATGTTGCGCTTTATGCGTCCAAAAATGGCGGGCGTGGACAGCTGACGTTCTATTCGCCTGAATTGCGTAAAGTCGCCAAGAAGGTCGCAGTTCATACTGATCTACGTCAACCAAACAGCGCCTAGTGTATGTGAGTAGTGATAAAGCCGATGCACATATTAAATGGCATCCCGTAGGGGAATCGAACCCCTCTTTCCAGGTTGAAAACCTGGCGTCCTAACCGATAGACGAACGGGACACTCAGTGTGAGCGGTGGTGTAGGCAATCGGACTATCCTGCGCAAGCGAAAAAATGGCACTGCACGCGAGAAAATAGGTACAGGTCAATCTGCTTGATCGCTCAGGCAGGCGCAGCGTCTTCAAGCCTAAGCTGAACTGAACTTCGCCCTCGGAAGGTGTTGATTTCTAATCGTCCTGCCAAATGGAAAAGACCGGCGCCGGGATCAGTCAATGCAGGCCCAAGCGCATTTTCAAATGCGCCAAAGGCGATCCCGTCTATCCGCGCACCACCCCGAGTGCCGAAGGTGAACTTGAGGTGATTTTCGCCAACGCGTTTTGCATGCAGAATACGCATCGCCGAAAAAGCATAGCGCGGCGCAGACGCACCAGCGCCAAATGGTCCAGCGGCATCAATCTGTTGCACCAATTCTACAGAGGCCGCGTCGGGCATCAGCATTCCGTCGAGGCGCAGGTCAGACGGCCCGAGCGTGTCTGCACCCTGCCGCGCCAACAGTTCTCCCAGCCGGTTCATCGCTGCGTCGATCTTGTCTTCGGCTACGGTCAGGCCCGCGGCCATCTTGTGGCCGCCGCCCTTAATTAACAGTCCTTCGGCAGCCAAACGTTGAATAGGTGCACCCAAATCTATGCCCGAAACAGAGCGGCCCGAACCCTTGCCAATGCCGTCTTCCACCCCGATGACGACGGCAGGGCGATGAGTTGCTTCCTTTAGACGCGCAGCCACAATTCCAACGACGCCTGGATGCCATCCAGGCCCCGCGGCCCAAGCCAGCGGCCCATCGCTGCCGCGCGCTTCGCATTGTGTCAGAGCTTGGTCGCGCACGGTGGCTTCGATGTCGCGACGTTCAGCGTTGAGAGTATTTAGCCGCTCAGCCAGCGCGGCGGCTTCGTGTGGGTCTTCAGTGGCCAGCAAACGTGCGCCCAAATCAGCTTGCCCGATACGCCCCCCCGCGTTGATCCTTGGCCCAAGCATATAGCCCAAATGATAAGCTGTGGGCGCTGTATCCATGCCTGCCGCGTCCGAAAGTGCCACGAGCCCTGCACGTGCCCGACGCGCCATCACGGTTAAACCTTGGCGTACTAAGGCGCGATTGACACCAACAAGTGGGGCCACATCTGCGACCGTGGCAAGGGCAACAAGATCGAGAAACGCCATAAGGTCGGGCCCGGTCTTGCCCGCGCTGCGCAACTGTCGTCCCGTTTCAACCAGCAACAAAAATACGACTGCGGCTGCACAAAGATGCGCGAGCGATCCGTTCTCGTCCTGCCGATTGGGATTTACCACAGCAGCAGCGCGAGGCAACGTCTCGGATCCCAAGTGGTGATCAAGCACAACCACATCCGCGCCGACTGCTGCGTCGATCGGCCCGTGCGAGAGTGTGCCGCAATCCACGCAAATAATAAGGTCGTGCGCAGCAGCAAGCTGGGCCATTGCAGCCTCGTTGGGGCCGTAGCCTTCGTCGATCCGGTCCGGCACATACAGCGTGGCCGCAATTTCAAAGTGTCTAAACCATGTCAAAAGCAATGCAGCAGATGCCCCACCGTCCACATCGTAATCCGCAAAGATTGCGATACGCTGGCGTTTGGTCACGGCTGCAAGAACACGAGCGGCAGCTGTTTCCATATCGCGAAGGCTGCGTGGGTCGGGCATTAGATCACGCAAGGTGGGCGCAAGATAGGCATCGGCATCCGCTGCTGAAACACCAGACCGCGCAAGAATTTGACATATCGCCGGGGGCAGGTCTGTTGTCTGGGCAAGTGCCTCAACGGCGCGCATCGTGTCGGCCCCTGGGCCAATCCAGGCACGTCCTGTCAGCGAGGTCTCAACCCCCAGAAACGCCACTGCAATCTC
>JABITU010000212.1 GCA_018668195.1 Tateyamaria sp.
AAGTTGCAGCCGGACCGGGCGTAACTCATCGCGGCACATGAATTCGTTGTCAGCAAACGCGAGCGTGTAAGCTGGCGAACGGGTCTGCGGCGTGTCCGGCACACCGGCCGCTGACTGACGGTCGCTATAGGCATCCCGAAATGGGCTGTTTCTGTCGTCTTTCATGGATGCGCTCCGTATTGCTGTGCCTAAGGCCTAGCGCGCTTAATCGCTATTGCCCAGATGTCATTGCATGGCGCTGCACTTTGTTGTCTAAGCGCCGCGACGCTTTTTCAGGAGATTCCAGATGTCCAACGCCCAGCTTGAAACCGCCATCGAAGCCGCATGGGAGGTTCGCGACACCATCACGCCTGCGACCACGGGAGAAGCCAGAGAGGCTATCGAAGATACGCTGAACGCTTTGGACGGCGGCGGTTTGCGCGTGGCCGAAAAGCAGGGCGATGGCAGCTGGCATGTCAATCAGTGGGCCAAGAAAGCGGTTTTGCTTGGCTTTCGGATAAAAGACATGGAACAGCACGATGGCGGCCCACAGGGCGGCGGCTGGTGGGACAAGGTAGACAGCAAGTTCAAAGGTTGGGGTGAGGATCAGTGGAAGACTGCCGGTTTCCGCGCTGTACCGAACTGTGTGGTTCGCAAGTCTGCCTTTATCGCGCCAGGGGTTGTTTTGATGCCATCCTTTGTGAACCTCGGCGCTTATGTTGATCAAGGAACAATGGTCGACACCTGGGCAACGGTTGGATCTTGCGCACAGATTGGCAAAAACGTGCACCTGTCGGGGGGCGTTGGCATCGGTGGCGTGCTTGAGCCGATGCAGGCAGGTCCGACCATCATCGAAGACAATTGCTTCATCGGAGCCCGTTCCGAAGTGGTCGAAGGCTGCATCGTGCGCGAGGGTTCGGTTTTGGGCATGGGTGTTTTCATTGGCCAGTCAACCAAGATCGTTGATCGTGAAACTGGCCAAGTTATGTACGGCGAAGTGCCCAGTGGTTCGGTGGTTGTTGCGGGGTCAATGCCGTCAAAGAATGGTATCAATCTTTACTGTGCAGTCATCGTGAAACGTGTGGACGAGCGGACCCGCTCAAAGACGTCGATAAACGAGTTGTTGCGTGACTGATACGCCGAAAAAGGGCAAGAAACCCTCGCGTCAGCAGGTCTTTACTTTGCTGGTGCAAATCGGACGCAAGTCTAGTGACGGCTTGCCCGAAGGGGCCACAGGTGCGGCATTGATGTGTTTTGCCAGCGGAGTGGATGAAGCCGAAGCGGTGCGCGAAACCGTCGCCCTGCTCAAGCAAGCAGACACTGCGCCTCTGGATGTGACCGGCTACGGCACCTTGGCGGAACGTCAAGCCGAGGGCCACGACATCGACGATGACGAACGCGCCCTGATGCAGCGCGCGCTTGAAGAAAATGCTGTAATTGTGGCGCAAGTGACGCCGTTCTTTGGCGAAGATTGAAACTACGCAAAGGACTTTCATTCGTCTCGACCACATCGCAGGGATAGATTTGGCCCCATGTGTGGACGGTTTTGTGGTGCAACTGCGCCGCTTCAAGAGATATTTCTATGACGCTCTGGTCGATGAATAGAGCGCCTGATACCTCTGTTTCTGGTAGCAATTGGCTCGCTGTGTGGTCTATTTGTTAGACCCTGTCTGTGCGCCTGAGAGAAAGGTTCGTCCATGCCCCCTTCTGTTGATCCGGTCCAGTTGACAGCTGATCTGGTCCGATGCGCCTCTGTCACACCCGCAGATGAAGGTGCTCTGGATCTGGTGCACAGGGTCCTGAAGGACGCCGGGTTTGAATGTGTGTGGGCCGATCGGGGTGGCATTCGCAACCTGTTTGCCCGTTGGGGCGCCAAAGGTCATCCACGTACCTTTGGCTTTAATGGCCATACCGACGTAGTGCCGGTTGGAAATGTGAACAATTGGTCAATGCCACCATTCGGTGCCGAGATCCGTGACGGAATAATGTACGGGCGTGGGACGACCGATATGAAATCCGGCGTGGCGGCATTTGCTGCTGCTGCGGTTGATTTCGTGACCCGAACGCCGCCGGATGGTGCTATCATCCTGGCAATCACAGGCGACGAAGAAGGCGATGCGTTGGATGGGACAACCGCGCTGCTGGACCATATGGCTACGATCGGCGAGGCCATGGATGTGTGTCTTGTGGGCGAGCCAACATGCCCCGAACAAATGGGCGATATGATCAAGATTGGGCGCCGGGGCTCCCTGACGGTTTGGTTCACTGTGACGGGAAAGCAAGGGCATTCGGCCTATCCACACCGCGCGAACAATCCATTAAATCCGATGATGAAGTTGATGGATCAGCTTGCCTGTTACGAATTAGATCAGGGGACCGATCATTTTGACGCCTCGACGATCGCCGTCGTTACTGTAGATACCGGGAATTCGGCGACCAACGTAATCCCCGCGCAGGTGCAGTCTGCGGTAAATATCCGTTTCAACGATCAGCACTCGGGCGAAAGCCTGACGGCGTGGCTGGGCGCGCAGGCGAATGCTGTGGCCGATAAGTACGGTGTCGAGATCGGGATGAAGATAAAGGTGTCAGGTGAAAGCTTTCTGACGCCGCCGGGCCACCTGTCAAATCTGGTTGCCCACGCGGTGCAGGCCGAGACAGGTGTTACACCAATACTGAGCACGACGGGCGGTACTTCTGACGCCCGGTTTGTCAAAAATCATTGCCCTGTTGTCGAATTTGGCTTGGTGGGTCAGTCAATGCATCAAGTGGACGAACATGTGAAGGTTGAACATATCCAACAGCTCAAGGCCATCTATGGGCGCATATTGCGGGATTATTTCGCATGAGTTGGGTCATTTCGTTGACGGATGATCTTGCGACCTGTCACGCCTTGCGACGCGCCGTGTTCATTGAAGAGCAAAATGTAAGTGTTGCAGACGAGGTCGACGGGCGCGACGGAGAAGCGTTGCATCTTATGGCGCGCGTTGATGGCAAAGCGTTTGGTTGTGCGCGGATTTTGCTGGTGGATGACGTGGCCAAGATTGGCCGGGTTTGCGTGTTGCAACAGATGCGTGGCAAGGGTCTTGGCGCTACGATCATTTTGGCATGCCTTGATGTTCTTCGTATGCAACCTGGCATTACTCGGGCAAAGCTTGGGGCTCAGACACATGCGCTCGCGTTTTATGAAAAGCTGGGCTTTTCTGCCTATGGTCCAGTTTATGATGACGCAGGTATTCCGCACCAAGACATGGAATGTGAGCTTTGACGTCACATAGGTTACCGTGGCGGTCAAAACCATGGTTGATCTTCATGGTTAAAGAACCTCGTCCGGGGCGGGTGAAAACCCGCTTGGGGCGCGATATCGGGATGATAGATGCCACGTGGTGGTACCGTCACCACGTGGGCCGGATGCTGCGCAATTTACGCGATCCTCGTTGGACGCTTGTGGCGGGCTACGCGCCCAAGACCGCCCAGATCATAACGCGCGGGCAGGACATCAAGATGTGGCAGGGTGGTGGTGATCTTGGCGATCGGATGATCCGGCTTTTGCGGCAAGCACCGCCCAAAAGTGTTTTGATAGGCTCAGATATAACTGGGGTTAAGCGCCGACATATCGCGCGAGCCATTGCGGCATTGGGGAATCGTGATGCCGTTCTTGGTCCAGCTCGGGATGGTGGATTTTGGTTGATTGGTGCACGTCACCCCGGTCGGCTTGGGAAAAGTGTGCTTTCTGGGGCGCGGTGGTCTACGGCACATGCCCTCGTCGACACGAAGGCGCGGCTGCCGGGGCGGATCGCGCTGGTGGATATACTCAATGATGTGGATACGGTGGACGATTTGCCCTGAAATTTGTCCATGACGCCACGCAACCTGCGTGCTACTTGCCTCATATGACCCGTATCCCATCCAAGCCCGAAATCCTCGAGTGGATTTCTGAAAATCCGACCCTCACCGCCAAGCGGGACATTGCCAAGGCATTTGGCATCAAGGGGGCCGCACGCATTGATCTTAAGCGTCTGCTCAAGGAGTTGGAGGCCGAGGGTCATCTCGAAAAGCGTAAAAAAACCTATCAGGATCCTGATCGCTTGCCGCCCGTCAGCGTCTTACAGGTTCTGCCGCCCGATGCGGATGGTGATTTGTTTGCAGCGCCTATGGAATGGCACGGTACCGGGGTAGAGCCTCGAGTTCTGGTGATCCCGCGCGCCTCTGATCCAGCTTTGGGAGGGGGCGACCGTATTCTGGCCCGGCTAACACTGGTGCAGGAACAAGACTATCATTACGAGGCTCGGCTAATTCGGCGCATCGGCACCAACCCGCGCCGTTTGTTAGGCGTGTTTCGCAAAGGCGCTGAAGGGGGACGCATCCTATCGGTCGAAAAGGGTAGCGACAAAGAATGGAGCGTCGCTTCGGATGCCACGCATGGTGCGAGGGACGGCGAGTTGGTCGAGGCAGAGCAGGCCGGCCCAAAATCGCGCATTGGATTGCCTCGTGCTCGCATTGTAACGCGTTTGGGTGATCCATCTGCGCCAAGGGCCGTGTCGCTCATCGCAATTCACGAACATGGTATTTCCGACAGTTTTCCAGACGAAGTGATGGCCGAGGCTGATTTAAGAAAACCTGTTGGTCTTAATGGCCGTGAGGATTTCCGCAATATGCCGCTTATCACGATCGATCCATGGGATGCGCGGGATCACGACGATGCCTGCTATGCTCATGCCGATGAAGATGACCCCAAGAACGCTGGTGGTCATATCATTTGGGTCGCTATTGCGGATGTAGCAGCCTATGTCACGTCCGGCTCTGCGTTGGATCGCGAGGCGCGCAAACGCGGTAACTCGACTTACTTTCCAGACCGTGTGGTACCGATGCTGCCGGACCGTCTGTCCGGTGATCTTTGTTCCCTGCATGAAGGGGTGCCGCGCGCCTGTATTGCCGTTCGTATGCAGATTACCGCTCATGGCGAATTGGTAGGCCACAGCTTCCACCGTGGCTTGATGCGGTCGCCCGCCTCGTTAAACTACGAAGAGGTTCAGGCGGCTATAGATGGTGTCCCCAATGCGCGGACAGAGCCCCTTTTAGGACCTGTTTTAAAGCCGCTTTACGCAGCATATTCTGCTTTAGTCAAAGCCCGTCATGCGCGACAACCATTGGAATTGAACCTCCCAGAACGTGAAATCGTACTTGATAAAGATGGCACTGTTCGTTCTGTCAGCTTCAAGGATCGACTTGATGCGCATCGTTTGATCGAAGAGTTCATGGTGCTGGCAAATGTCGCCGCTGCAGAGACGCTGATTGCGCGGGCTGCGCCGTTGTTGTTCCGGGTGCACGAAGAACCGTCGCCCGAAAAGCTGGATAGTTTGCGTGAAACTGTGCAGGCAGCCGGGCTGACGCTGGCCAAGGGGCAGGTCCTGAAAACGGCGCATCTGAACAGGCTGCTGGCGCAGGCCAAAGGAACTGACGATGCAGAGCTGATCAATATCTCAACTTTGCGGTCAATGACGCAGGCCTATTACAGCCCCCAGAATTTTGGCCACTTCGGACTGGCTTTGCGCAGTTACGCGCATTTCACATCTCCAATCCGGCGGTATTCCGACCTGATTGTGCATCGCGCACTGATCTCGGCCCACGGCTGGGGCGAGGGTGGTCTTTCATCTGAAGATATCGAACAGATTGAAAAGACCGGCACACATATTTCAGATACTGAACGCCGATCGATGATGGCTGAGCGGGATACGACCGATCGGTACCTTGCGTCCTATCTTAGCGAACGGGTTGGCGACGAGATGGAAGGGCGGGTCGCAGGCGTTGCGAAATTTGGGATATTCGTCAAGTTGGACGATAGTGGGGCGGATGGTTTGGTACCTATGCGGTCCATAGGGGCGGAGTATTTCCACTTTGATCGAGAGGCGAGCACACTTATGGGGTCAGATACGGGGCTGATTATCCGTATAGGCCAGCTCGCCACTGTCCGCTTGGCCGAGGCGATACCGGTCACGGGCGGTATTGTACTTGAGCTGCTGGCGTTGGACGGAAAATCGTTACCCAAGGGACGGCAAAGCCCCGCAGGGCGCAGCCCGCGCCGCAAAACGTCCAAGGCAAAGCGCCGCAACGACAAAGCAAACCGCAAGGTGATGCGCAG
>JABITU010000213.1 GCA_018668195.1 Tateyamaria sp.
AGGATGCCTGTATCGTTCTTCATGGCGTATTGCTCCTTGTGAGGCTCTGGCCGGCTTTGACACCCGCCACAATACGCCGCCCTTCAAATCACGCCATCACCCAAACTACCGCATAGCTCCGAGGAAACTGCGAAACCTGTCGACACGAAATTAAATGCTTGATTGATCTGGTATATACCACTTAGCCTTTTGGATAGCATTGATTCGAGGAACCGGAATTTGTTGGACAAACCGGGAAACCAAAACAGGCAAAGCGACCCGTCACGTGGCCCCCGGTTTCTGCAAATTGTAGATGAAATCCGTGATCAGATTGCGACTGGGGTCTTGAAAGAGCATGGTATCCTCCCTTCAGAACGCAACCTGTCAGAACAATATGGCGTCAGTCGGATGACAGGTCGCCGGGCGCTCGAAGCATTGGAAATCGAAGGGCTGGTATACAGTGCAGACCGGCGCGGGCGCTTTGTTTCGCCACAGCGACTTAAGTACAACGTCAGCAACATGGTCAGCTTTGTAAAAACGGCACAGACAGATGATGTCGACCTTAAGATCGAAGTTGTTGAAACGTCCCAGACTTATGCAGACAATAGACTGGCAGCAGTTTTCGATCAGCCTGAGGGTAGCGCCATTTTCGCCTATACCCGGCTTTTTCATACAGGGGGCCATCCGATTTTTCTAGAAACTGAGTATGTGCTTGCCGACCGATTTCCTGATTTCCTGCGGCATGATCTGCGCCATTCAACGACGCAGATCCTTGAAAATAACTATGGTGCTGCCGCCAGTACTGGAGATATTGTTATAAGCATGCGCGGTGTACGAACGGACGAGGCCAAGCTTTTGAACATTTCGGCGCGCCACACGGTAATAACGCTTGAACAAGTGATCCGAGACAAAGCGGGTGTGCCCTTTTGTTTTGGAAGACAGGTCTGGCGCGGAGAAATGGCCGAGTTTTCTGCACATGCCATTGTTGGCCAACACAATTCCGACATGGCTTGAAGGACATTACAACATGCCCATGACCGCAACTGCACCCAATCGAGGCTTTGAAAACGCTGAGTTCGTCGTGCGCACGGCCAATGCACAGGCACTGATGGCAACTGCAGGCCTTGCGGGTATGTTGCTAATGAGCGAGCAGGACGTTCGCTATTTCACCGGGTTTCATACGCTCTTCTGGCAAAGCCCAACGCGGCCTTGGTTTGTGTTTGTTCCCAACCGTGGGAAGCCAGCTGCTGTGATACCTGAAATCGGTGCGGAATTGATGCGCCGCACTTGGATTGATGACATCCGCACCTGGAGTGCGCCCGCGCCACTGGATGATGGCATCAGCTTGCTTACCGATCTGCTTGCGCCGTTGGCGAAAAAAGGTAGAAAAATAGGCGTGTTAAAAGGGCACGAGACCAAATTGCCAATGCCACTAGGCGACTGGGAGCGGCTGATGGTTGGTTTGTCGGGGCTTGAAATTGCTGATGTAACGGGCCTGGTTCAAGGGCTGCGTATGGTCAAATCACCTTCTGAGATTGAAAAAATTGAACATATCTGCAGAATCGGATCAACAGCCTTCGACAAGGTGCCAGAGGTCATTCATCAGGGGATGCCACTGGAAGAGGTGTTTCGCCAGTTCCGTCTTGCCGCAATTGGTGCCGGTGCGGACGACGCACCGTATGTTGTCGGTGCCGCAGATCAGGGTGGTTATGCTGATGTCATTTCACCGCCATCGCGCAGACCGCTTCAGTATGGGGATGTTCTGATGCTGGACACAGGCTGCACCTGGGATGGATATTTCTGCGACTTTGATCGAAATTGGGCCATTGGCCATGCCGGTGATGAAGCCTTGCGGGCCTATGACGTTCTATGGCGTGCCACGGAAGCGGGGATCGAAGCCGCGAAGCCTGGTAACACTTGCCGTGATCTGTTTGTGGCGATGTCTGGGGTGATCGCTGAAATGGACAGGTCCGGTGGCGATATCGGGCGGCTTGGTCATGGGCTTGGCATGCAGTTGACGGAACAGCCGTCACATGCGGCTTTTGATACGACAGAGCTGGTGGAAAACATGGTGTTGACCATCGAGCCGTCAGTTAGCTATGGCGACGGGCTGATGATGGTCCATGAGGAAAATATCGTAGTTCGCGACGGGGCTGCTCGGCTTTTGACGTCACGCGCAGACTATGAAATGCCGGTCGTGTCCTGACGATACGGCATTACACGCAAAACAAGCGTACCAATGCACGGCCATACGCCCACGGCCCGCAGCGGAAAATCAACAAGGGCGTAAATGACTAACGGGAGAAACCGAAATGAAAACGAAACTTAACTTACTGAAGGGTGCTGCGGTTGCTGCGCTCATGACGACGGGCTCCGCAGCCTATGCTGATTGCGGCGAAGTAACGATTACCGAAATGAACTGGGCCTCGTCTGCTGTTGTCACAGCTGTTGCTGCGTTCTTGATGGAACAAGGCTATGGTTGCGAAGTGCAAAAGGTGCCGTCTTCAACTGTTACGGCGATCACTTCTGTTACGGAAACAGGCGAGCCCGATATCCTGACAGAGGTCTGGGCAAACTCTACGCCTGCCTATCCTGGTCTTCTGGCGGAAGGCAAACTGGTTGAACTGGCGGACGTGCTGTCCGATGGTGGTGTCGAAGCTTGGTGGATCCCTGCATATTTGGCTGAATCCAACCCAGAGCTAACCACATGGGAAGGCATCATGGCTAACCCCGCAGCTGTTGGAGGCAAATTCCACGACTGCCCATCAGGTTGGGCCTGTGACATTATCAACAACAACAACCTGATTGCAGCAGGTGCCGAGGCCGGTGGTCTTGAGCGGTTCCAGCACGGTTCTGGTGAGACATTGCAAACGTCTATCGCTGCCGCCTACGACGAAAAGGCACCTTGGTTTGGCTACTACTGGGCGCCAACCGCTGTTTTGGGAAAATACCCAATGGTCGCAGTCGAAGTACCTGCGTATGATGCAGAAGCGCACACCTGTAATGGTAATGTGGACTGTACTAACCCGGGTTTCTCGGCGTACCCCGCGTCAAAAGTTGTGACAGCTGCGGCTGGTGGCTTCTCGGAACGTGAGCCCGCGGCGGCGGCTTTGATGGCCAAAGTCAGCTTTACCAACGAGCAGATGGGCGAAGTGCTGGCATGGCGCCTCGACAGAAACGCGTCCTATGACGAAGCTGCTGTCTACTTCTTGACAAACTACAAGGATGTTTGGGCCGAATGGCTGAATGACGAAGCGCGCGAAAAGCTCGCTGCAATTCTCGATAACGGCTAAATAACATGCCCTTCGCCCTCGTATGGGCGAAGGGCACTTGGAACAGTGCGAAGGATGGGTCCGGATGGCTTTTTATGACAGTATATTCAGCGCATTAGGGCTGAGCGGTTGGTGCGGTGAGGCCGGCGACGGCGCGCTGCTTTCGATGGCAGATCTAATGGCCAAAGCTGGCGGAGATGAAGCCAAAGGCGAATTTTTTCCATTTCCATCACTCGACAATCTGAACGAAAGTTGCAGCAGCGTGTTGCAATCACGTGATGTCACAAAAGGCATCGAAGAAGGCTTTTTAGCTGCAAAGCCCGCGCTCAAAACAGTCTTAGATCCGATTACCCAACCGCTAAGCTGGTTGTTGGATGGAGCGCTGTGGCTGTTTGAGGCAACGCCATGGTTTGTTATGGTGCCGATCTTGGTTGCGATCTCTTATTGGGCTTCACGGTCAAAACCTGTAACTATTTTTGTATTCATTTCAATCATGTTGCTGGGTCTTGTGGACCACTATGATGTCGCAATGCAGACCCTATCGATCATCTTTGTCTGTACAAGCATCTCTGTATTGCTGGGTGTCCCCGTTGGCATTGCCATGTCAAAATCGGATCGCCTGCAAAAATCCACCGTGCCGATACTTGATCTTTTGCAAACCTTGCCGACTTTCGTTTATCTCATCCCGCTGATTTTCCTGTTCTCTGTGACTGAATCCAAGCTCTATGGGATTGCGATTATTCTTTATGCAATTGTGCCAGTAATCCGCCTGACCGATCTGGGCATACGACTTGTTGATCAGGACGTCATCGAAGCCGCAAACGCCTTTGGTATGAACTCCCGACAAAAGCTTCTGCGAGTGCAAATGCCGCTGGCACTGCCCAATATCATGGCTGGAATAAACCAAACCATCATGATGAGCCTTGCCATGGTCGTGATCGCGTCGCTTGTATCAGCACCGGGCCTGGGCGTGAACGTGTTGCGCGGTATCCGCAACCTGGAACTGGGCGTTGGCATCGTTGCTGGTATCGGCATCGTACTGCTAGCCGTGATCCTTGATCGCGTATCTAAAGCTGCGCTGAGCCGTGTTGATATGACTCGTGTGAAACATTGATAGGAACCGGAAAAATGACTGAACCAATGGTCAGCCTTCGCGGGCTATACAAAATCTTTGGCGCCCGGGACAAGGACGTTTTGCACCATGTCAAAGACGGCATGACCAAGGAAGAATTGCTGGCGCAGCACAAACATGTGCTGGGCCTCAACGATATCAACGTCGACATGCAAGCAGGTGAGATTACGGTTGTGATGGGCCTGTCCGGATCTGGAAAGTCCACCTTAATCCGGCACCTGAACCGGTTGATCGAACCCACCGCGGGTGAAATCATTGTCCAGGGCGAAGACGTGATGAAACTGTCCGAAGACGGTTTGCGCAAGGCGCGGCAGGAAAAGATGTCGATGGTGTTCCAAAAGTTCGCCCTTTTGCCGCACAAGACAGTGCTCAAGAACGCAGGGATGCCCTTGTCCGTGCGGGGGCACAATGAAGCAGACTGTGACAAAGAAGCGAAAAAGTGGTTGGACCGAGTCGGACTAAATGGGTTCGAACATCACTATCCGGCGCAACTTTCGGGTGGAATGCAACAACGTGTCGGGATTGCACGCGCCTTGACGGCTAACACCGACATTATGCTGATGGACGAAGCCTTTTCTGCGCTTGATCCACTGATCCGGACGGATATGCAGGACTTGCTACTTGAGCTCCAAAAAGAGTTGCACAAGACCATCATCTTTATCACGCATGATTTGGACGAAGCTCTTAAGCTGGCTGACCACCTTGTGATCCTTAAAGATGGTTATGTGGTGCAACAGGGCGAACCGCAGCATATTCTGCTAAATCCCAATGACCCTTACATCGAAGACTTTGTCAGCGATATCAACCGCGCGCGCGTGCTGCGGGTTCGGTCAATCATGACCCCGCTTGAAGGATCGACAGTTCCAAACAGTGCGCATGGCGAGGTCGATATTGATGACACGCTTGAAAATATGATTTCAAAATCTGGTGGGGACACATCCCATACTTACGTCGTTACCCGTGACGGCAGCCCAGTGGGAACACTGGAAATGACCAGCCTTGTGCGTGCACTTGTTCCGCGCATAGCACCCGAAGACGGGGCACGAAATTACTAAATACTCTGACCCTTGCTGGACGTGGGCAAGGGCCTTTGTCCTACAGGAACAATTCTTAGTGCATTTGGGGCATGAGCGTTTTGAACAATCATATTCAGCCCGTCGCTGTCGC
Source organism: Tateyamaria sp. (assembly GCA_018668195.1). The sequence continues at coordinate 5,551 of JABITU010000213.1, forward strand.
ATAGCGTTTGAAAGATATCTGAATCTTTGAATATGATCTAGCGCATTGAAATCTTTGATTTCTGGGAATGTTGGATAATTCAAGTTTTACGCATGACGATTTAGTCTGCAGAAAGGATCAAGTCAGATGCTTTCTCACCGATCATAATCGCTGGGGCGTTGGTGTTGCCGCTAACGATCTCTGGCATAATCGAACAATCTGCTATCCGTAGCCCGGTAATGCCATGAACGCGCAACTCACTGTCCACCACACTGCGCGGATCATTGCCCATCTTGCATGTGCCGGTTGGATGATAGATCGATGCGGTGTTGTCGCGTGCCCAGTCAAGCGTGGCATCGTCGTCGTCCATAGGGAGACCCGCATGCGGACGATACTCTTCCGAAATCTTTGAGTTCAGAGGCGCATGTCGCGCGATCTGGCGGGCAATCTTGATCCCTTTGACGATTGTTTGACAATCGGTCTCTGTGCTCAAGTAGTTTGGAATGATCTTTGGATACGTTTTGCTGTCCGCACTTGCTAGACGAATTTCCCCCTTGGATTCAGGGCGCAGCTGGCACACTGACATGGTAAATGCCGAGAAAGCATCTGCACCTTTTCCCGGGTTCTCTGCCGACAGTGGCTGTACATGAAATTGAATGTCCGGTGTCTCCACGTTGTCGCGTGTTTTGATGAAGCCGGTGGCAAGGCTCGCGGCCATTGTCATCGGTCCCGCACGAAACATCAGATACTTGAGCCCAATTTTCGCTTGCCCAAGCAGGCTTGAGACTTCGTCATTTAGTGTTGGTTCGTTACATTTGTACACCAAGCGAGCCTGCAAATGATCCTGCAAGTTTTTGCCGACACCGGGCAGGTCTGCAATCACCTCAATGCCATGTTTGGCCAATTGTGCTGCCTCGCCAATGCCGGAAAGCATCAATAGCTGTGGTGAATTTATCGAACCGCCAGACAGAATAACCTCGCGACGCGCGGTGATTGCCCGTGTTGCGCCACTGCGATCTTTATAGATAACGCCGGTAGCGCGCTTGTCTTTGATTTGAACTTTTTCGACCTGCGCGTGGGTGATGATCTTGAGGTTGCTACGGCTTTTGGCTGGGTTCAGAAATGCGACTGCGGCAGAACATCGGCGGCCGTTGCGCGCTGTCAGTTGAAAGAAACCAACGCCTTCTTGTTCGGCACCGTTATAATCCGAATTGAACTTGTATCCCGCAGCCTGGGCAGCTGCGACCCATGCGTCTGTGATAGGGCGTTGAATGCGCATGTTTGAAACTGACAAACTGCCCTGATCGCCGTGAAACTGGTCCGCGCCGCGCTCGTTTTTTTCCGAACGTTTGAACAACGGCAGAACGTCGTCCCACGCCCAACCTCTGTTGCCCATCTGAGCCCAGCGATCATAGTCTTGGGGCTGCCCACGGACATAGAGCAACCCGTTCAGTGATGATGACCCGCCCAAGACCTTGCCGCGTGGCCATTCGATAGAGCGTCCGTTTAGTCCAGGATCTGGTTCGGTCTTGTAGCACCAATCGACACTGGGATTATGAATCGTCTTGAAGTAGCCGACAGGGATGTGGATCCAAGGGTTCAGGTCGCGCCCGCCGGCCTCCAACAAAATGACTTTGTTCAAGGGGTTGGCGCTTAGTCTGTTTGCGATCACACAGCCGGCCGAGCCAGCGCCCACTATTAAATAATCGGCCTCCATTGTGATCCTCCTTCATGTTTTGCCGCTTGTATCAAAAAAAACCTATACAGGTTGCTTTTATTAAACTAGTCTTTTTTGAGATGAAACGTCTCAATAATGCACATCAGGGAGGATAGCATGGGAATTAGTGACAAAATCAATGGCATTTCGCGCCGCGATTTATTTAGAGTTGCAGGCCGTTACGGCATGAGCTCTACACTTTTGGCTGCGAGTGGGTTTGGTGGGGCAATGAGCCTTGCGAATCTCGCTTCTGCTGCCGAGTCGACGTACGATAAGCGCTTTGCCAAAGAAGCGAAGTTTACGCTGAAATTTGGCGCTGCTGGCTTTAACGCGCGCAACTTGCTGATCGAGCGCGCTGGCGCTCTGGAATTTGCACGTGATCTGGAAAGTCGTACAGACGGCGAGATCCGAGTTGAATTTATCGGTGATAATCAGATCTGTGGTCAGGTTTCTTGCGTCGAAAAGTGTCAGCAGGGTATTGTTGATATCTATGCTGCTTCCACGCAGAACTCTGCCGGTGGTGCACCAT
>JABITU010000214.1 GCA_018668195.1 Tateyamaria sp.
CCGATTGATCCGGTGCGCTATATTGCTAATCGTTCATCGGGTGCGCAGGGGACTGAGCTGGCGCGCGCGCTGGCTGATCTGGGAGCAGAGGTAATCTTTGTTACGGGCCCTGCGGATGTGCCGCCCCCGTCAGTTGTGCAGGTGGTGCCGGTGCAGACGGCGCGCGAGATGCGTGACGCAGTCTTGTCCGCTTTGCCGGTTGATGCTGCTGTTTTCGCCGCAGCCGTGGCCGATTGGCGCGTGGCCAGCGCCAGTGACCGAAAACTAAAAAAATCCAAGGATGGTGTGCCAATGTTCGAGTTTGCGGAAAACCCGGACATTCTGGCTGGTGTTGCGCAGATGGTCGAGGGCCGCCCCGATCTGGTGGTTGGCTTTGCTGCCGAAACCGATGATGTGATCACCCATGCCACGGCCAAGCGCATACGCAAGGGCTGCGACTGGATCGTTGCAAATGACGTATCACCCGGGACCGGGATCATGGGTGGAAGCGAGAATGCCGTGACGCTGATCAGCGATGCAGGAGCGGAGACCTGGCCGCGCATGTCCAAGAGGGATGTGGCACGACAACTGGCGGAGCGGGTCGCGGCGGCTGTGGGTTAAGCACATACTTTGGCATGCGGCGCGCCGATTGGCGCTGTTTGAATGTGAGTTTATTTTGCAAGATGAAGACAGGATCAATTGTGCTTGAGATGATGCGCGTGGCAGGGGCGGATGTTACAATCCCACTGCCTTCTTATGAGACTTCTGGAGCGGCCGGTGCAGATGTGCGGGCCAGTTTTCCCGATCACGGAAATGTTGTTCTTGCGCCTGGCGCGCGCATGCTGGTGCCGACCGGGTTGATCATGGCTGTGCCGCAGGGCTTTGAGGTTCAGATGCGTCCCCGCTCAGGCCTTGCCCTGAAACATGGGCTGACGCTGGTCAATAGTCCCGGCACCATTGATAGCGATTACCGTGGCGAAGTTGGCGTGATCGTTTTGAACACTGGGATTGCGCCATTCGAGATTACACACGGCATGCGGATTGCACAGATTGTTCTGGCTCCGGTTGTGCAAGCTGACATTCGCGAAGTCATTGCTGTGGACGCAACGGCCCGGGGCTCAGGTGGATTCGGATCGACGGGACCTGACTGATGGTTCTGGTCTTGGCTCTTGGGGCGATGTTGTGGGGGATGGGTGCACTGATGAAGGCGCCGCGTCGGGCGCGTTGGGTCATGATCGGTTTGCTCTATATTGCGGTTCTGGGTCTGCATGTGGGCTTGTCTGATGGGCACCCTCTGCGGATGGCAACCGGGGAAAGCGAGGCGTTTTGGTTGATCTTGGGCGGGTTTTTTGCTTTGGTTTTGGCCTATCGTGCCGTCTTGCGCCGCTTGCGTGGACGCGTAGCCAGTGAAGAGGCAGGAGCGACACTGCTGCAGGTGGGCCCGTTTTCGGACACCGAGTTAAACCGATACGCGCGGCACATCGCGCTGCGTGAGGTCGGTGGGGTGGGGCAAAAGGCGTTGAAGGACGCTCGGGTTCTGGTGGTTGGTGCTGGCGGTTTGGGTGCGCCTGTTCTTCAGTACCTGGCAGCTGCGGGTGTTGGGACCATTGGCGTGATCGACGATGACCTCGTCGAAAACGCAAATCTGCAAAGGCAGGTCATTCACCGCGACGCCGATATTGGCGTGCCCAAGGTATTTTCCGCAAAGGCCGCGATCGAGGCTCAAAACCCCTTTATCACTGTTCGCCCGTATCATCGTCGTCTTACCAAAGACATCGCTTTCGAGCTATTGGCCGACTATGACCTTGTGCTGGACGGGACGGACAATTTTGACACCCGTTATCTGGTTAACGCTGCAGCGGTGGCGCTGGGTGTTCCGCTGATTTCTGGGGCATTAACCCAGTGGGAAGGGCAGATCAGCGTCTTTGACCCTGCGCAGGGTGGCCCCTGCTACCAATGTGTATTTCCCCAAGCGCCTGCGCCCGCCCTTGCTCCTAATTGTGCCGAAGCCGGGGTGATTGGCCCCTTGCCGGGGGTGGTGGGTAGCATGATGGCCGTTGAGGCAATCAAGCTTCTTACAGGGGCTGGCACGCCGCTGCGAGGTGAAATGGTGATTTATGACGCGCTTTACGGCGAAAGCCGCAAGATCCGTCTGGCCCGGCGCGAAGATTGTGTGACCTGTGGCCAGGCATCGGTGGCGGCGGGCTGAAGTCTGCACTACTTATGCCTTAAAGGAGACCCTTCAAATGACCAATGTGCTCTTGCAGACTTGGAACACGCCGTTCCAGATTGCCCCCTTTGACGCGATTTCAGATAGTGATTTTGCCCCTGCTTTGGACGTGGCACTGACCCGCTATCGGGCCGAGATCGACACCATTGCAACCGCATCAACGCCAGCGACATTTGCCAATACTATCGAGGCGTTAGAGGCAGCCGGGCAGGACCTCGACAAAGTGCTTGGCACGTTTTTCACGGTTGCAGGGGCCGACAGTAATCCCGCGCGTGAGGCGCTTCAGCGTGACTTTTCACCTAAGTTAGCAGCACATTTTGCCGAGATTTCCAGCAACAAGGCCCTATATAAAAGGGTGGTGGAGGTGTGGAATGCTCGCATTGGGCTTGATCTGAACGACGAACAGGCCCGTGTTCTGATGCTGACACATCGCGGATTTATCCGCTCTGGTGCTGCGCTTGAGGGTGTGGACGAGAACCGCATGAAGGTGATCAAGGGGCGGCTGGCCGAGCTGGGCACGCAGTTTACCCAGAACCTTTTGGCCGACGAGCGCGATTGGTTCATGGCGCTTGGCGAAAAGGATTTGGCGGGTCTCCCGCCCTTTGTCATCGATGCTGCACAGGCTGCGGGTTCCGAAAAGGATGCAGGCGGTCCCGTGGTGACACTATCACGGTCTCTGATCGTTCCATTCATGCAATTTTCGACACGGCGTGACCTGCGCGAAGTGGCTTATAAGGCATGGGCGGCGCGCGGGGCCAACGGCGGTAACACAGACAATCGTGCAATCGCGTCTGAAATCCTAGGGTTACGTCAAGAACGCGCAATACTGTTAGGTTATGATAGTTTTGCCGACTACAAGCTCGAGACCGAGATGGCCAAGTCGCCTGACGCGGTCCGCGATCTGTTAATGGCCGTTTGGGCCCCGGCCAAGGCACGGGCTGAGGCTGATGCTAAAGCACTCGAAGAGATGATGCGCGCCGATGGAGTGAATGGCCCGCTTGAGCCGTGGGACTGGCGCTTTTACTCAGAACGTCGTTGCAAGATGTTACATGATCTCGACGAGGCAGAGCTGAAGCCATATTTCCAACTTGACCGTATGATCGAGGCTGCGTTTGACTGTGCAACGCGTCTGTTTGGCCTTGCGTTCAAACAGCTGGATGTGCCGCTTTACCATGAAGATTGCCGGGCATGGGAGGTCACGCGCGACGGCCATCACATAGCTGTTTTCATCGGTGATTACTTTGCACGTGGCTCAAAACGATCAGGCGCTTGGTGTTCAGCGATGCGGGGTCAGGCAAAGTTCCCCGCCGTGCAAAGTCCCGTGGTCATCAACGTGTGCAACTTTGCCAAGGGTGATCCTGCGCTGCTGAGTTACGATGACGCGCGGACGCTGTTTCACGAGTTTGGCCATGCCCTTCATCAGATGTTGTCGGATGTGACGTATGAGAGCGTTTCAGGCACGTCGGTGGCGCGCGATTTTGTCGAACTGCCTAGTCAGCTTTATGAGCATTGGCTGGATGTGCCCGAAGTGCTGGGCAATTTTGCCACCCACGCCGAAACTGGCGCGCCGATGCCGAGCGACCTGCTGAAAAACGTGCTGGCGGCGGCGACCTATGACATGGGGTTCCAGACAGTGGAATATGTTGCCTCGGCCCTTGTGGATCTGGCCTTTCATCATGGTGCAGCCCCTGCTGACGCGATGGCGCGGCAGGCTGAGATCCTTGAAGAGCTCGGCATGCCTCGTGCTATCGGCATGCGCCACGCGACACCGCATTTCGCGCATGTCTTTGCGGGCGATGGCTACTCGTCGGGCTATTACAGCTACATGTGGTCTGAGGTGATGGACGCCGATGCTTTTGCCGCTTTTGAAGAGGCGGGAAGCGCGTTTGATTCCGAAACGGCCCGCGCGCTTGAGACGCATATCCTGAGCACCGGTGGCAGCGTCGACGCGGCCGCGCTTTATACCGCATTCCGCGGACGGCTGCCGGGTGTCGAGGCGCTGTTGAAAGGGCGCGGGTTGGCGGCCTGATGTGCGGATCGCATGCGTCACAACTGGTGCATAACCACCTTTCGTTCAGGCCGCAGGCCGGGCAGCGCCCGCCTCTCACCACCAAAGAGCACATTTGTGATTTAAAGGTGCCAAGTTTCAATCGTTTCTGATGAACCCTGAAAGAAACTTTGGTGTTTCAATATGCTCACCAAAGGTCGGACACTGCCCTTTGTCACGTTATGCAAAGGTCTTTCTACGCGTTTAATATCAGATGTCTGAGAAGCTCAAAACTGGGCCGACTTAGGGGCGACAGGCTCTAATAGCCCGCTGTCTTGTCCACCAGATGCAAGAACGGCGCGCCCGTCTCGCCGCGCCGGATGTTTTCGGCCACGCTCAGCGCTGAATAGGCGGGGCGGGTCTCGGATGCGATGTGCGGTGTCACTGTGACGTTGGGCGCGGTCCAATAGCGGTGGTCTGCGGGCAGCGGCTCTGTCCGGAATACATCCAGCGTGGCATGGCCAATCTGGCCTGTGCTTAGCGCTTCCAGCAGCGCATCGTCGTCTATCAGCGGGCCACGGCCCGGATTCAGGATGCGCGCGCCATGGGGCATTAGGGCGAGCGTTTCGGCGTTCAGCGTATTTTCGGTCGCATCTGTCTTGGGCAGCAGTAAAACGCAGTAGTCTGCGCATTGCAGGGCTGCACGCAGCCCGTCAGCCCCGCTTAGGCATGTGACGCCGTCGAGAGATCTGGCAGAGCGGCTCCACCCCGTGACATTGAACCCAAGCCTTGCTAATGCCTTGGCACAGGCAGCGCCCAATTCGCCCAAGCCCAGCACCGTCACCCGCCTGTCAAAGGCCAGCGGTGGCGGGACGGGATCCCACGTGCCGGGGGCTGCATCGATATGCGCGTCGATGCCCAGATGCAGGCGCAGGATGTGCCCGGTGACCCATTCGAGCATGCCTTGGGTCAGGGCTGGATCAACCATGCGGCACAAAGGAATGTTCAGGGTGTCATTACCCACGATTGCCTCGACACCTGCCCAAAGGTTCAGCACCGCCTTGGCGCGAGTGTAGGGGGTAAAATCCTGCAGGGCAGAATTGGGGGCATAGACTATGTAATCGACTGTTTCGGGGGGCAAATCTGTGGCGATATTGGCTGTGATCCCAGTAGACGCGATGGCGTCTTGCAGCGGACGTTGGTATGCTGGCCATTCGGATTTGGGGGCGGCAAACAGGACGTTCACGCTCATGTTGCAAAAGCCCCATCCAAGCGGGCCATACCCTTAATCTCGATCGGGTTGCCGGATGGGTCGGAAAAGAACATTGTCGATTGTTCGCCGGGTTGCCCTTCGAACCGGATTTGTGGGGCAAGGATGAATGCGGTGCCGTGTTTCGCCAGTCGATCGGCCAAAGCGCGCCACTCTGCCATTGGCAGGACGGCACCGAAATGTGGCATCGGCACCTTATGTACTCCGACCTTGCCAGTTGGCGCGCTGGCAAAGGGCTGGCCCAGATGACACGACAACTGGTGCCCGAAAAAGTCAAAGTCGACCCATGTTTCGGAGCTGCGTCCCTCGGGACAACCCAGAAGCGTGCCATAAAACGCGCGGGTACTGTCGAGGTCGTCGACATTAAAAGCGAGGTGAAAGATGGACATGGGTGCATGCTCCGTATTGCGATGCGCTTGGTTTATAGCGTTTGATGAACTGCCTAAAAACAATTCTCACCTAACGCGTTGAAATCTTTGATTTCAGGCAGCGTTAGGTGAGTCAAGTTTCTTGCATTCTGCTTTAGCGCGCTGCATGCACAAATGGAAACCTGTTTTAGCGGGGCCGATGGACATGTGCGCTTTGCGCCAGTCCAAAAGACAGCAACAGAACCAGCATCGCCGAGCCTCCATAGCTGACCATTGGCAGCGGTACGCCCACGACAGGGGCCAGCCCCATAACCATCGACATGTTCACGGCAAAGAACAAAAAGAAGTTCAAAGCGATGCCAAGAATTAACAAAGACGAAAACCTGTCTTTGTTGGCAATTGCCGACGCAATGCAGAAGAGAATGATGAGCGTATAGAGCATCAATAACGAAAACGCGCCGACAAAACCAAACTCTTCGGCGAGCGTTGTAAAGATAAAATCAGTGTGTTTTTCAGGCAGGAAGTTCAACCGCGATTGCGTGCCCTGCATAAAGCCGCGCCCCGTCCAGCCCCCTGATCCCAGTGCGATCTTGGACTGCGTGATGTGGTAGCCAGCGCCAAGTGGATCAGAGGACGGATCAAGAAACGTATCGATCCGCTTGTACTGATAATCTTTGAGCATTTGCCAACTTGTGCCGCGCGATTGAAACACTGAAACGATCAGGCCGACGCCAGAGGCAAGGACCGCCGCGAAATAGGCCCAGTGCACACCTGCTAAAAACATCAGTCCACCACCCGCCGCCAGTAAAAGGATCGCGGTGCCCAAGTCCGGTTGCCGAAGTACCAGTGCAACTGGGATTGCGATCATTGCAAGTGGTATCAGAACGAACAAAGGATGCGATTTACGGGCTGGCGGGATCCAGTCATAGTAGGCAGCCAACATCAGTACCAAGGCGACTTTCATCAATTCGGATGGTTGCAACCGCATAAAGCCTAGGTCAATCCAGCGTTGCGCGCCCATGCCGACAGAGCCAAAAAATTCCACTGCTATCAGCAGGATTAGCGAAGCTGTATAGGTCAAGCCTGCCATACTGCGCCAAAACCAGATCGGTATCATGGCGATGATCAGCATCAACACGAACCCAAGGGCAAAACGTTTCATCTGTGGTTCTGCCCAGGGGCTAAAGGACCCGCCCGCCACTGAATAGAGCATCAAAAAGCCGATACCCGCCACGGCAGTCAACAGCAGGGCTATCGGCCAGTTCAGGTAGAGCAGTTTGCGCGGGCCGGTTGGAACATGTTTGACCGTGTATTCAAGATAACTCATGCCTGATCCTTGCCCGACACATTGGCGATGGGCTGCACACTGCGCAGTTTGCGCTGTTGCTTAATGATTTTGGCGCGGTCCTTGGTCGGGTAGGCTTCGACTGGGGGTTCACCCCCAAAAAGGGCCTGAAGTGTAATATCACGTGCGATTGGGGCCGCGACGCTGGACCCGCCGCCGCCGTGTTCCACGACAACCGCAACGGCGTATTTAGGATTGTCATAGGGCGCAAAGTTTACAAACAACGCGTGGTCGCGGCGTTCCCACGGTAGATCTTCGTTTTTGGTGACGCCTGCCGCACGCTCGGCGGTTGTGATGTTGCGCACCTGGCTTGTGCCGGTCTTTCCCGCCATGCGCATTGCATCGTCGATAATACGGCTGCCATAGGCTGTACCGCGCCGGTCGTTGACCACATCGAACATGGCGCTGCGGATTATGCGCAGGTTGTTTTCGTTCATCCCAAGGCTGGGACCTGCGCCCGTGGGCTGTTCGATGCCGTCGACGTTCTTGATTAGTCGTGGTCGCACAGCATTGCCCGAGGCTAGTCTTGCCGCCATCACGCACAATTGCAGTGGCGAAGCCAGCATATAGCCTTGGCCGATGGACGCGTTGACCGTATCGCCAATGACCCAATCTGTGCCGTGCGTTCGATTTTTCCAATTTTTGTTCGGCGTCAAACCCTTGACCACAGCCGACATGGGCACGTCATGCCGTATTCCAAGGCCAAAGCGATTGGCCATGGCTGTAATTTTTTCGATGCCAACCTTGAGTGCCAGATCGTAAAAGTAGACATCGCAAGATTGTTTAAGTGAATCTTGGAGGTTTACGTAGCCGTGCCCTGCCCGTTTCCAACAGTGGAACTTGCGCCCTGATACTTCTAGATGACCGGGGCAGTAGGTGGTTTCTTCGGGTTCGATCAACCCGTCTTCGAGCGCAGCCATGGCGACAATCATCTTGAACGTCGAGCCGGGCGGGTAGGACCCCTGAACTGATTTGGAGGCGAGTGGGCGACGACTATTTTCGGTCAGGGCGGCGTAATCATCATTTGAAATTCCCCGCACGAACAGATTGGGATCAAAGGTGGGGGCTGATGCAATTGCCACCAGGTCGCCGCTCTTCACATCCATCACGATCGCGCTGGCGCTTTCGTTGCCAAGCCGCGCCTGAACATAGCTTTGCAGATCAGCATCCACGGTCAATTGCAGATCAGAGCCGGGCGTGCCTTCGCGCCGGTCAAGCTCGCGCATGACACGACCCGTTGCATTGACCTCGACCCGCTTGGCGCCGCCTTTGCCTCTTAGGGGGCCCTCGGCTTTGGCTTCGACTCCGACCTTGCCAATCTGAAACCGGGGGATCCGCAGCAATTGGTCCGGATCGTCGATCCGAGCAAGATCATAATCGCTGACTGGACCAACATATCCAAGCACATGCGCAAAGTCAGAGCCGCGCGGATACACCCGGCTGAGCCCGACTTCTGGCGTGACACCGGGCAACGCAGGCGCATTCACAGAAACTCGACTAAGATCTTCCCAGTCAACTTTATCGGCAACAGTAACAGGAAGAAACGGGGCGGAGCGCTGCATTTCAGTAAGCGCACGTGCGACTTCTTCAGGGACAAGCGGGATGATTGCCCTGAGCCGCTTCAATACTGCGTCCACGTCGCCTGCATCTTCGCGGACGATCACGATCCGATAACTTGGTACGTTGCGTGCGAGGGCAATCCCGTTTCGGTCGAACACTTCACCCCGGGCCGGTGGGATAAGCCGAATGTTAATCCGATTTTCCTCCGCCAAAAGGCGAAACTGGTCGGCCTGGTCTAGTTGAAGAAACTGCATGCGCGTGCCGAGTGCGCCAACAAAGACAAGCTGCAGCGCCCCCAAAACTGCTGTGCGGCGGGTGATCAGGCGCTGACTTGCCGCGCCATCTGCATTCGGGCGCTTCATGAGCGTCCCCCCTTGCCATCGATGTCGCTAGCGGTGCCTTTGCGCACGCGCATCAGGCCGTGTGTCGTAGCAATGACTAACGGATAGGCCAGTACCGTTACTGCGATCTGGATCAGTGCAGGTCCAATAGAGGGAAGTTCGACCAGCAAAAGGGCCAACACCAACCTGTAGCCCAGCCCAATGCCCACGATCCATGCCGCGATTGATGCCAGTTCAGTGCCCAAACCGGCATCGCGTAAGCTGCGCGACTGCACCTTGATCTGTTCGCATGCGATTAATGCCAGCATTGCCCAAAGTCCGGGTGGGCGCTGCAAAAGCAGGTCTGCCAGCAGAAAGGTCGCAGCCAGCAAGGTCGCCGGCACGTATTCTGGGCGTCGTACAGACCAAGCGAGCGCAAAGGTAAGTATTAGGTCGGGCCAGATCAGTCCGTCTGCCGCTGTTTGAAGCGGTAACAGATGAAAGAATAGGATCGTGACAATCAAAAAAGTAAAAGTCGCGCGCATAATCCATAGTCGCGATGGTGTCAGATTAATCATGACATGCCTCTCGTGAGATAGGCGCTCTTGTCATTCGTCCTTTCCTTCGCTCAACATCGCCGCGGCAGCGGGACGCAAAACATCGTTGGTGTCGGAGACGGGTTCAATGCCGTAGTGGCGCAGCACGCGGAGGAATTCGAGCCGCTCGTAATCTGCCGCAAGCCGCACGCGCAAGCGTCCGCCGGGATCAGCGGCCACCTGGCCAATCAGCAGGTCTGCTGGGAACACACCTCCGTCGCCGCTCGTAACGACACGGTCACCGGGGCGTACAAGATCAGGGTTCTCAAGAAAGTCGATAGGCGGCGCTGCCGAGTTGTCGCCTGCCACGATGACGCGCTGGCCGGACGGTTGTACGACCGCTGGAATGTGGCTTGAGGCGTCCGTGGTCAGGATCACGCGCGAAGTATTGCGGGCCACCCCAGAGATCCGCCCCACGAGTCCGATGCCGTCCATTGTGGCCCATCCTTCGACGATACCATCGCGCGCACCAACGTTCAGCAGCACGGATTGACGGAAGGGAGAGCCCGAGTCGGCCAAGACCACGCCGGTGATAAAGGTTAGCCGCGGATCGTGTCGTACTTTGTTTAGGTCAAGCAACCGAGCGTTTTCCTGTTCCAGCTGCAAGGCCGCTTCTTTCCAGGCCTGCATCTGACGCAATTCGCGGCGCAGTTCTGAGTTTTGCTTTGCAATACGGCGGTAGCTTTGGAAATCGCGGATCAGGTTGACCGTGCCGGTTACTGGTGCCATCGCCCAATCAAGATTTGGCACGATGCTATCTGTTACTTGGGCGCGGAACTGTTCAACACGAGGGCTGTCTATCCGCCAGATCAGGAACACGCCTGTTAGCATCAGCACCAGAACAACCAGTATGAGCCGCCTGAGCGGGCCCGTGTAGTGTGTGTTCATACGATCCTTGGCCAAGGCGTGATAACCTTATTGCTGTTGGAAACCTGTGTCGAATGGTGTGCGATTTGCGGCTGTTGGACAAGTCAACTTTTGCTGCGTGGCCTGGCTGTCAGCTGTCATAGTCGATGGCATGGCGCAGTTGTTTTTCGTGTTCAAGTGCCTTTCCAGTACCAAGAGCAACACAATTAAGCGACTCGTCAGCGATGGAAACAGCAAGTCCTGTTTGTTCTCGAAGGGCCAGGTCCAGATCACCCAGAAGTGCGCCACCACCGGTTAGCATTACGCCCCGGTCGACGATATCGGCTCCCAAATCAGGTGGTGTTGTTTCAAGTGCGGCCATAACAGCTTCGCAAATTTGCTGAACCGGTTCGGTCAGTGCTTCGGCAATCTGCGCCTGGGTAACCTCTATTTCCTTGGGTACGCCATTTAACAGATCACGGCCCCGGATGTGCATAGATGTGCCGCGTCCGTCATCGGGCATACGTGCTGTCCCGATCGATGTCTTGATCCGTTCGGCTGTGGTTTCGCCAACCAGCAGGTTTTGCTGCCGGCGCAGGTAGGAAATAATCGCCTCGTCCATACGATCACCGCCGACACGAACCGAGCGCGCATAAACGATATCGCCAAGGCTAAGGACCGCGACCTCGGTCGTCCCACCACCGATATCCACAACCATGTTGCCGGTCGGGTCGGTGATCGGCATCCCCGCGCCAATTGCTGCAGCGATGGGTTCTGCAATCAGGCCTGCGCGACGCGCACCTGCGGACAGAACTGACTGGCGAATGGCGCGCTTTTCAACTGGCGTTGCGCCGTGAGGCACGCAGACAATGATCTTGGGCTTGGAAAATGTGGAGCGTTTGTGAACTTTGCGGATGAAGTGTTTGATCATCTCTTCGGCAGTGTCAAAGTCGGCAATGACGCCTTCGCGCATAGGGCGGATCGCTTCGATGCTGCCGGGCGTCCGGCCCAGCATCAGTTTGGCGTCTTCGCCCACTGCAAGTACCTTCTTAACGCCATCCTTGATGTGGTAGGCAACAACTGACGGCTCAGATAGAACGACGCCCTTGCCCTTGACGTAGACAAGCGTGTTCGCAGTGCCCAGGTCAATCGCCATGTCTGACGAAAACAGCCCACCGAAATTTCCAAATACTGACATCCGCCGTGCACCCCAAATACATTCATCGCCCCGACTCGGGACGCGAATGATGACATGCTTATAAGGTCGGGTCAGCCCACATAAAAGACCGTATTCAGAATGAGAACGGCACGATTGCGCCGATTTGAAGAAGAGTGCCCAGACCATGTAATGGACCGACGGCACTTGCTAAGAAGTTTGTGCAACATATCATGTGCGCCGTACGAAGGTTGCGATTTAAAAGCGCTGCCAAAAGCGCGATTGCCAGTTATGTCATTGGGTTTTTGATTTAACTGGTCGGAATGTGTCTGGAAGATATTGTAAGGCAATGATGTGGAACGGCTTCGCGGCGGGCACATTCGGCCCGCCCCAGTCGGCTTAGCTGACGACTTTATAGCTGATTTCTGCCTTGTCCGTGCCGCTTCGTTCACGTCGGACCAACAGACGATTGAGCGCGTGAACATAGGCTTTGGCTGATGCAACCACGGTGTCCGTGTCGGCGGACTGGCCCGTCACGATGCGGCCTTCTTCCTCCATTCGGACAGAAACCGTGGCTTGCGCGTCCGTGCCTTCGGTGACGGCATGTACCTGATAAAGTTGCAGCCGGGCCTCATGGGGAAATAGCGCACGCACTGCATTAAACGTCGCATCCACTGGGCCATCGCCGGTCTGGGTGGTTTGCAACGTCGCCCCATCTATCGTCATAACAAGGTCAGCGACCTGTGGCCCTTCGGTGCCGCAGCGCACGGCCAGTTTCTCGATCTTGAGGCGCTTGTCCTCGGGGTCGGTTGAGGTGCGCATCAGCGCAATCAGGTCATCGTCAAAGATTTCCTTTTTACGGTCAGCCAATGCCTTGAACCGCACAAATACATCCTTGAGCTGATTGTCTCCGACCTCAAAGCCCAGCTGTTCCAGCTTGTCGCGCAGCGCGGCCCGGCCCGAATGCTTGCCCATAACCAGATTGGTTTCCGAAAGGCCAACGTCTTCGGGACGCATGATCTCGAAGGTTTCGGCATTTTTGAGCATGCCATCCTGATGGATGCCGCTTTCGTGGGCAAATGCGTTTTTCCCAACGATAGCCTTGTTAAACTGCACCGGAAATCCAGAGACGGTCGCCACACGTCGCGAGATATTCATGATTTTGGTGCTGTCGATGCCGGTTTGGTAGGGCATGATGTCGTTGCGCACCTTCAGAGCCATCACGACTTCTTCCAGCGCGGTGTTGCCTGCCCGTTCGCCCAGCCCGTTGATCGTACATTCAATCTGGCGCGCTCCGGCCTCAACCGCTGCAAGGCTATTGGCAGTCGCCATGCCCAGATCGTTGTGGCAGTGCGTGGCAAAGACGACGCTATCTGCACCCGGCACGTTTTCGAGCAGTTTACGGATCAGATCGGCGCTTTCGCGCGGCGCAGTATAGCCTACCGTATCGGGGATGTTGATCGTTGTAGCACCCGATTTGATCGCAATTTCGACAACGCGGTAAAGGTAATCCAATTCGGTCCGAGTGGCATCCATTGGCGACCATTGCACGTTGTCGCACAGGTTACGCGCATGGGTCACTGTCTGTTCGATCCGCTCGGCCATTTCGTCCTTGCTGAGGTTCGGGATGGCGCGGTGCAATGGCGAGGTGCCGATAAAGGTATGAATGCGGGGCTGGCGGGCATGTTTCACAGCTTCCCAACAGCGGTCGATATCGCCAAACTGTGCCCGTGCGAGGCCGCAGATCACTGACGAATCTGCATTCTTGGCGATTTCTGATACGGCGTTAAAGTCACCTTCGGACGCAATGGGAAAGCCTGCTTCTATGATGTCGACGCCCATGTCATCCAGCAGGCCTGCGATTTCCAGCTTTTCTGCGTGGGTCATGGTGGCGCCGGGGGATTGTTCGCCGTCGCGAAGAGTTGTGTCGAAGATTACAACGCGGTCTTGTGTCATTTGAGTTCTCTTTTTCGTCTGATCCTGAAGCCTTGGGCGCGCGGGCTATCCTCTGAGCGGGCGCGCCATCTGGCTGCGCTCAGAGGCGGATTAGGAGCAGGAGGCCACGCAGAGCGGCACCGAAAGGGCGCAGGCTGAGGGTATGTGTGGCGGGTTTCATACTTACAGTTATATCTGCTGGATTTAAAATGGGAAGGCGCAATTTGTGCGCGTGTGAAACTGTGCATTCGCGGAACAATGAAGCTGGAATAGCGGGATGGCGGGGCTAGTTCGTCGGTCATGGAAAAAGTTTTGATCATAGGATCCACTGGTGGGATCGGCTCAGCCCTTGTACGTAGTTATACAAAGCGAGGCGCGCAGGTGGTTGGGTTGTCGCGGTCGCGTGATGGCTTAGACATCACCGATGCGGATGCTGTGGCGCGGGTTTTGACCGGACACGGGCCGTTTGACCGGGTTGTCGTCGCCACTGGTGCGCTCGAGATCGCGGGTGCTGGCCCAGAGAAAACGATTAAGCGATTGGATCCGCAGGCGATGCTGGATCAGTTTGCATTAAATGCGGTTGGTCCGGCCCTTGTCTTGAGCCATGCGCACAGGCTGTTGCGCCGGGAAAGCCAGAGCGTTTTTGCGGTGCTTTCAGCACGGGTTGGCTCGATCGCGGACAATCGCATCGGTGGCTGGATAGGCTATCGCAGCGCCAAGGCCGCTGTTAATCAGGTGGTGCGCACGGCATCGATCGAATTGGCCCGAACGCACAAGAAGGCGACAGTTGTGGCGCTGCACCCCGGTACCGTCGCGACTGCGTTTACCGAAAAATACCTTGGCCGGCATCCGGCTGTGGCGGCGGATGATGCCGCGGGCAACCTCATAGCGGTGATGGATGGCTTGCGGCCCGATCAGACAGGCCGTTTCTTTGACTATTCTGGTGCGGAGGTGCCTTGGTGACCCGATTGATTTTAGTTCTGGGAGACCAACTGAGCGATGGACTTTCCTCGTTAACGTCGGCGGACAAAGCCAACGACATAGTGGTTATGGCCGAGGTGATGGAAGAGGGCCGTTACGTTCCGCATCATCCTAAAAAGATCGTGCTGATTCTGGCCGCAATGCGCAAATTTGCAGCGCGTTTGCGGGATCAAGGCTGGCAGGTCGCTTATTCTGAACTCGACGACACGAGCAACACACAGTCAATCTCCGGCGAGTTGATCCGCAGGGCGTCAGACATTGGTGCAACCGAGGTCATCGCGACCCGCCCCGGCGAGTGGCGGCTGATCGAGGCGTTAGAGACCTGTCCGCTGACCGTCACGCTATTGGAAGATGACAGGTTTATCGCGACCCATGCCACTTTTGATCAGTGGGCGCAGGGGCGCAAAGCGTTGCGGATGGAATATTTTTACCGTGATATGCGGCGTCAGACGGGCCTTTTGATGGAGGGCGACGCCCCTGCTGGGGGCAAGTGGAATTACGATCACGACAACCGCAAGCCCGCGCCGGAGGATATTGGTTACAGCGGTCCGATGCAATTTGGCCCAGACGAAGTAGTCGAAGATGTGATTTCAATGGTTGAGCGTCATTTCGGCACACATTTCGGTGCGATCCGCCCGTTCTGGTTCGCCACTGACCGGGATCAGGCGCAGCGCGCGCTTGCACATTTCATCTGCCATGGCCTCGCCGGGTTTGGCGACTATCAGGACGCGATGCTGGCGGATCACAAGTTTCTCTATCATGCAATCGTGTCGCCCTACCTGAATATTGGTTTGCTGGATCCGCTAGAGGTTTGTCGCGCCGTAGAAGATGCGTGGCGAGCGGGTGATGTTCCGATCAATGCAGCCGAAGGGTTTATTCGGCAGGTCATCGGCTGGCGCGAATATGTGCGTGGCATTTATTTCCTCGAAGGTCCGGACTATGCGGCACGCAATGGTCTGGGCCACAGTCGCGCGCTGCCAGCTTTTTTCTGGGGCGGCGAGACCAAAATGCTTTGCGTTTCCAAGGCGGTGGAACAGACCCGGACCGAGGCGTATGCCCATCACATTCAACGCCTCATGGTCACGGGCAATTTCGCACTTTTGGCTGGGATTGATCCAGGCGCGGTGTCCGAATGGTATCTTGCCGTCTATACAGATGCGTTCGAATGGGTCGAGGCACCCAACGTGGTGGGCATGTCGCAGTTTGCGGATGGTGGTGTTATCGCCTCCAAGCCTTACGTGTCGTCAGGTGCTTACATCAACCGGATGTCGGATTACTGCAAAGGTTGCGCCTATAAGGTAAGTGTCAAGACGGGTCAGGATGCCTGCCCATTCAACTTGCTGTACTGGCATTTTCTGGATCGCCACCGCGATATTTTTTCAAACAATGCGCGTATGGGCAACATGTATCGCACATGGGACCGGATGGATGAAGCGCGACGCGCAACTGTTTTGGCAGATGCAGACGCTTTTCTGACGCGGATGGAACAGGGCGATTTGGTGTGAGCGCAGTCAACAAAGCGCTTTGGTTGACCACAGAAGTGGTGATGTTACCCTTACGGCCATTGGGCCTGAGCCGCGTATAAAAAGAGCGTAGATGTTAACGTCAAAGCCAGTTTTGATTCTGGGCAGCGCCCCGGCTGTGATTGCGGCACGCGATGTGCCAAAGTCGGCATTTTCAGCGATTGTAGTGATCAACAACGCGTGGCGCGTTAGGGATGACTGGGATTACCATGTGGCGCCAGACGATTTTCCCAAAGACCGGATGCCTGAGTCTTTGCTTGATGGGCAACAGTTTATAGGTTCAGGCGCGTTTGTTCCGGCAAATAACGCTTATGGTGGGATCATCTATGCGGGCGCGACGATGGCATTTACAGCAGGGTACTGGGTGCTGTCCGCTCTGCACCCATCGAAAATGGTTTTTTGTGGGTGTGATATGGTCTATCCGGCGCATGGTCGTGGCCATTTCTATGGAAAGGGGGCGGCCGACCCGCTACGAGACGATATCACACTGCGCAATCTTGAGGCAAAATCTGCCCGGCTGATGATCCATGCTGCACGACAGGGCTGCATCTGTTTGCGTGCGCCTGCACCCGAGAGCCGTCTTGTGTTTCCACAGGCCGATCCGCTTGGTGCAGATCAAACCAGCAAAGCGCTGCCGCTGCCTGATATGCCAACTGTTCTCAAGGCTGAGCAGGCAGAAGCCGACCTAGGATATATCGTCGAATCGGGCCGGTATTGGGAAGAAAATCGCATCTATTCGACTGAGGCGCTGGATGCGATTGATGAGCTCTGGCTGTCCGCGTTTTGGACAAAAGATAAGGCATCAACCAGCAGTTCGGTGGCATAGTCGTCATCGGTCCAAAGACGGGGTGGCCACACAGGTCTCAAACGCGTCAATATTACGATTTTCGCTAATGTTCATGCTGCAGGCAGTGACTTTTTGAACGCAGAATACGTCAAGTTTAGGAAACTGGCAGGCTGTCATCGCCGCGAGCAGTGATTGAGAAGCCGCATCTTCCCACTCTGCCCCCGAAGCGACGCCGCCAATTTTGATGCTAAGAGCTTGCGCTATGGGCAAGCGTGCGTCCTGCATGTTCCATTTCGCGTCGAAGGTGGTTTTGTCTGCAAGCTGGAATGCGCCGGTCAGGGCAGGTGCTTCCAAAAGATCATGCAGCGTGCCAAAGGCGGGCGCTTCGCCCTGACCATGCCATAGGCGGTCGCGCAACATGCTGCCGCTGATGCGCCCATATTCTATGATGCGGCTTTGGGTATCGCGCACCTCGATGTCTTTGCTGTCAAAGCCTTGCGGCGTGATACGCGCTACGATGCCTTCGTTTGTGAAATTACCGCTCTCTGGGGGAAGTGTGAACAGTGCATAGACCCGCCCGCCCGAGTTTCGATACAGGTGAAGCGTTACACCGGTGTCGCTGGTCGAGGTGGCTGCACGCGTCTGTGACCCATCCAGCGGATCTGACCAGAGTTCAACAAATTTCCAATCTGCCATTGCAGGCTGGGCCAGCAATGCGAGGCAAACTATTAGTCTGCAAAGCGCCATCAACCGCCTTCGGGTAAAGCGCCGTTTTCCCAAGCGCCCGAGGCTTCTTCGCCGGTGGCATAGCGCATTGTGCCAACACCCTGGCGTTTGCCGTTTTTGAAGGTGCCTTCGTAAATGTCGCCGTTGGTGTAGGTTGCGGTCCCCGTGCCATGGATTTCGCCGGCTTTCCATTCGCCTTCGTATTCAAAGCCGCCGGCCATTGTGATCTTGCCCTGTCCGCTGCGTTGGCCATTTTCGAAACTACCGACATAGACTGTGCCATCGGCATAAGTAGCGGTACCCTGTCCATCGCGCTGGCCATCCTGCCATTCGCCTTCATAGCGGTAGCCGTCGGAATAGGTCATGATGCCAATTCCGTGATTGCGCGCATTCTTGTAGCCACCTTCGTAAACGACGCCGTTGGCATAAGTTGCGCGGCCCTGACCCTCAATAACGCCAGCGATCCAATCACCGTCGTACGTAGAGCCATCAGTGTAAGTTATTTTGCCCTTACCATCGGCAAGATCATCGCGAAACTCGCCCTCATAGACGGCGCCATCGGGATAGGTGACGCGCCCTATACCAGAGATTTGGCCGTCGACCCATTGGCCGGTATAGGTATAGCCGTCATTGCCAATAAACGTGCCTTGGCCGTGCCGCCGATCATTTTGGAATGTTCCGTCGTATTTGTCATCATTGGCATAAATAACGCGACCTTCGCCCTGCCGTTGGCCGGAAACAAGGGCTCCCGTGTAGATATCGCCATTGGGCTGGGTCAGTGTGCCTTGGCCGTTGATCTGGCCGTCTTTCCAAAGACCGACATAGAGTAGCCCGTCAGTCATGGTAAGTGTGCCAGTGCCATTGCGCTTGCCAGCCGCGATCTGTCCGTCATAGACCGCACCATCGGGATAGGTGATGGTGCCAATGCCCTGCTTGATCCCGTCGACCCAGTCACCTTGATACTGATATCCACTTGGCGATTGCATCGTACCTTTGCCATGGTGTTTGGCGTTGCGGAACGATCCCTCGTAGATGATGCCGTTCGCATATATCGCGATGCCCTGACCCATGATCGCACCAGCCTGCCAGTCCCCTTCATAGGTGCCGCCATCGGCAAATATGATCTTGCCAAAGCCGTCTGGCTTGCCCTTGGAAAACGCGCCTGTGTAGATTGAACCGTTGGGGAAACTGGCGACGCCTTCGCCCTTGATTTCTCCGTCGACCCAATCGCCCACATATTCATAGCCGTTGGGCAGCCGATACGTGCCGGTGCCATGTTGCAGGCCGCCTCGGAATGTACCCTCGTAAATACCGCCATCGTCGTACTGTTTGGTCAGCACGGAACCGCTTTGGGCGAAAACCATGCCCGGCAATAGGGCAAGGCAAAAGATCAGACTGCGAACACGCATCGCGCACCTCGGTAATTTCGTTGGCTCTGGCCAGTGAATGGCAGGCCGTGAAAGAGTAAGACAGTGGCGCGTTAGGGGCAATGCCTTTCGGTTTTATGCGCGGTTTGGGCAGAGTAAAGCGTGCAAGCTCGTGCCATTTCTCTGGATTTAATCAGCGCATGGCGTGATCTGGCCCGCGCGTTGGTGCCAACATTGGTGGCTTTGCGTCGCAGGTGGGTTTCCTTGCCTTGGCTTTCTGCTACACCTCGCCCGTCATTGAAGGAGAGCGGCCATGGCCGACAGGTTTCGCATAACATTAGGCCAGTTGAACCCGACGGTTGGAGATATCGACGGCAATGCGGCGAAAGCCCAAGCCGCATGGCAGGCGGGCAAGGATGCAGGTGCAGACCTCGTGGCTCTGCCCGAAATGTTCATCACCGGCTACAATGCGCAAGACTTGGTGATGAAACCGGCGTTTCATGTGACCGCAATGCGTGCAGTTGAAGCACTGGCGGTTGATTGTGCGGACGGCCCCGCGCTGGCAATTGGTTGCCCATGGGCTGAGGGTGTCGAGCTATTCAACGCCTATCTCATCTGCAAAAATGGGCAGATCTCAAGTCGGGTTCTCAAGCACCATTTGCCCAACGAAACCGTGTTCGACGAAGTACGCATATTTGATGCAGGCCCCTTGGGTGGCCCGTATTCGGTTGGTGACACCCGCATCGGTAGCCCCATTTGTGAGGATGCTTGGCATCCGGATGTGACTGAAACCTTGCAAGAAACTGGCGCGGAGTTCTTTCTGGTGCCTAATGGTTCGCCCTACTGCCGCGGAAAGTTCGAGACGCGGCTGAACCACATGGTGGCTCGTGTGGTCGAGAATAACATGCCGCTGATTTATTTGAACATGGTTGGTGGTCAGGATGACCAGGTTTTTGATGGCGGGTCTTTTGCGCTTAACCCCGGTGGGTCATTGGCGGCGCTGCTGCCGGTCTTTGATGAAACCGTGGCCCATGTGGACCTCAAGCGCGGCCCGGAGGGCTGGCGTGTTGTACCCGGCGAATTGGCGCGTCACCCTGACACGTGGGAACAAGATTACCGTGTAATGGTAACGTCGCTGCGCGACTATTGTGCCAAGACAGGGTTCAAAAAGGTGTTGCTTGGCATGTCGGGCGGCGTGGACAGTGCGTTGGTTGCCACCATCGCGGTTGATGCGTTGGGGCCCGAAAATGTGCGTTGTGTAATGCTGCCGTCAGAATATACCTCGACGGACAGTCTCGAAGATGCAGAGGCCTGTGCGAATGCGCTTGGCTGCAACTATGACTACTTGCCTATTTCCGAAGCGCAAGCGGCGGTGACCAGCACGCTTGCGCCATTGTTCGCTGGAACGGATCCAGACCTGACAGAGGAAAATATCCAGTCGCGGATTCGCGGATTGTTGCTGATGGCTCTGTCGAACAAGTTTGGCGAAATGCTTTTGACCACGGGCAATAAATCCGAAGTCGCTGCGGGCTATGCTACGATCTATGGCGATATGGCAGGCGGCTACAACCCGATCAAGGACCTATACAAAACCCGCGTGTTCGAAACCTGCCGGTGGCGCAACGCCAACCACTCAGATTGGATGAAGGGCCAGGCTGGCGCAGTTATCCCCGACCGAATCATCACCAAGCCTCCTACAGCAGAGCTGCGTGAGGATCAAAAAGACAGTGACAGCCTGCCCGATTATCCGGAACTGGATGCTCTGCTCGAGATTTTGGTGGATCAAGACGGTTCTATCGCAGATTGTGTCGCCGCTGGATTTGATGCTGATATAGCGCGCAAAATCGAGAAGCTGATATATCTGAGTGAATACAAGCGGTTCCAGTCGGCGCCGGGTGCCCGGCTGACAAAACACGCCTTTTGGCTGGATCGTCGCTATCCCATCGTGAACCGCTGGCGCGATCCATCCTGATCGACATGTGCGGCATCGGTCTGCCTGAGAGGGTATCAAAAAGTTTCAAGCAATCTGATGAAACTTGAAGCACTTAGTTCAGACTGATGAGCCGCGGTATAGGCCGCGTAAGTGCCGCCTGATATGGACAAGAAGCGCCCCCTGTGACAAGGCAAGCGCAACACCGGAGATGATGATGACAACCACTCGCTTTGCCCCTTCGCCCACCGGCTATATCCACGTGGGAAACCTGCGTACCGCCCTGATGAACTACTTGATCGCGCGCAAGGCGGGCGGGTCTTTTATTTTGCGGATCGACGATACCGATCCTGAGCGCTCCAAGGAATCCTACGTTGATGCGATCAAAGAAGATCTTGATTGGTTGGGCCTGCATTGGGACCGTGTCGAGCGACAATCAGAGCGATTGGATCGCTATGCTGATGCTGCGGACAAGCTGCGCAAGGTCGGACGCTTTTACGAAGCGTTCGAAACGCCAACCGAACTGGATCTCAAGCGTAAAAAACAGCTGAACATGGGCAAACCACCCGTCTACGACCGTGCCGCTTTGTCGCTAAGCGCGGCAGACCGGGATGCCTTGCGCGCGGAACGGGGCGGGGGCGTGTGGCGTTTTAAGCTGAACCACGAGCGGATCGAGTGGAATGATGGTATTCTGGGTGACATCAGCATTGATGCGTCAAGTGTCAGCGACCCTGTTCTGATCCGTCAGGACGGACAGGTTTTGTACACGATTGCATCGGTGGTGGATGACACTGAAATGGGTGTGACAGATGTGGTGCGCGGTTCGGATCATGTGACCAACACGGCTACTCAGATTCAGATCATCGAAGCGCTCGGCGGCACTGTTCCGCGCTTTGCCCACCATTCGCTGTTGACCGGCCCACAAGGCGAGGCGTTGTCAAAACGCCTCGGCACATTGGCGCTGCGCGATCTGCGTGAGCGTGGGGTGGAACCGATGGCGTTGTTAAGCCTGCTGGCGCGGCTTGGCTCGTCTGATCCGGTCGAATTGCGCAGCGACATGGCTGAATTAATCGATGGGTTTGATCTTGGCCATTTCGGATCAGCACCTACCAAGTTTGACGTTGATGATCTGTTTCCAATGACAGGTCGTTATCTACAGTCTGTCGCGCTCGAAGATGTACGTGAGCGTATCGACGCGCTTGGAGTGCCTGCCGATCTGGCCGCTCCGTTCTGGACCGTGATGCGCGACAATATCGAAACGTTGCATGACCTCAAGCAATGGTGGGAACTGTGCCAATCTGGTGCGGAACCGGTGATTGATGCCGACGATGAGGATTTTGTCACCGAGGCGATGGCACTGTTGCCAGCGGGGGCCTTTGACACTGAAACATGGGGCGCATGGACTGCGGCTGTCAAACAGGCGACTGGCCGCAAGGGTCGGGGGTTGTTCATGCCATTGCGCAAGGCGCTGACCGGGCAGGCCCATGGTCCAGATATGGCATCATTGATGCCGCTGTTGCAGGTGGTCAAGGTTCGCGCATGACCCCGGCCGCTGCGCTCATGCTGCGACAGACTTTCCCGCAAATCAGCGGGTGCGCAACACTGGTACAACCACGTGGGTGATGCGACCGCAAAGTTTGTGACAGGGGCGCCTTTGCGGCACGTGACAGTCATGTCACTGACCGCCAGCATCGGATTGATGGCAGTATTTCTGGTCGACTTTGTGGACATGGTCTTTATCTCCATGCTGGGAGAGGCCGAATTGGCGGCGGCGATTGGGTATGCCGGCTCAATCTTGTTTTTCACCACGTCTTTTTCCATTGGAATGGCCATTGCGGTCGGTGCGCTTGTGGCCCGATCCCTTGGTGCGGAAGATTCTGTCGCGGCCCGCGCGCGCAGCAGTCACGGCCTGTTGTTTGGTGTCGTCTTTGGTGTCCTTTTTGCTCTTTTGGTTTGGCTGAACATACCGCTTTTCGTGTGGATGATCGGGGCAGAGGGTGAGACCGCTCTGATGGCTGAGGGATATTTACGACTTGTCGTGCCGTCCTTGCCGTTTTTGGTGGTCGCAATGATGGGCGGCGGTATTTTGCGGGCGTATGGAGATGCGCGCCGGGCGATGATGTCGACGATCTATGGTGGGGCCGTGAACGCAATTCTGGACCCGATCCTGATCTTTGGATTTGAATTGGATTTAACGGGTGCGGCACTGGCGTCTGTTGCTGCGCGTATCACGATTGCAATCGCCGCAATCTTGTCGATCCTACGACACCACGGTGGACTGCCGCGCCCTGACTTTGCTCAAATATTGAGTGATATTCGGCCACTTTTGACCATTGGCGTCCCGGCCATACTCACGCAACTGGCCACGCCGCTGGGGCAGGCCATCGTCACGCGATCTATGGCTCAATACGGTCTAGAAGCCGTTGCAGGAATGGCCATCGTGGGCAGACTTATGCCTGTGTCTTTTGCGGTTCTTTTTGCGCTGTCAGGCGCCGTTGGCCCGATCATCGGGCAGAATTACGGCGCAGGCAATCACACGCGGGTGCGGCAGAGTTTTAATGCGGCCATACTGTTTGCCGGTGTGGTTGTCGTGGGCATTTCCGTGATCCTGTTCGTCTTGCGTGCGCCTATCGCGGATCTGTTTGACGTCACCGGCACAGCACGCCAGCTTGTTTATCTGTTTTGCGGACCTCTGGCTCTTTTGTTCTTTTTTAACGGAGTGCTATTTGTCAGTAACGCGGCTTTTAACAACCTTGGCCACCCGTTTTATTCCACATGGATGAACTGGGGCCGCAATACAATTGCGATGGTGCCGCTGGTCTGGCTTGGATCGCTCGCGTTCGGTGCGCAAGGGGTACTGATCGGTCAGGGGCTGGCTGGGGTTGCTTTTGGCTGTCTCTCTTGGCTTCTTGCCTGGCGTGTTATTGCCCAAGGCGGACAGAGCACGACCAAAGGAAAATTTGACCGCGAAGGGCGTTTGATGTCGCTATTGCACCTGCGCAAGTAGCCTGTCGACCTGTACGTTTTCTGCGTGGGTTGTGTCACAGGCACGCGGATAGCGTGGACTGCCCCGATCATCAAAAACCGGCGCATCCCATCCGTCGGTGGTGGCAAAGAATGCCTCGACCCCTGCCGGGCCGAATTCCTCGCGAAAGCCCTGAGCGACCGTATCTAGGTAGCTTAGCAGTATGAAATGTTTGCCAGCCTCGCGTTGCATCTCTGGTGTCACGCGGTAGGCGGCAATATGACTGGCATCCACGTCATTTTCGACGTCATTTGTTACTTTAACGCGGTCATAACCAGTCTCGCGCGCATCCAGTGCTGTCCAGTTGGCGTTGGGCACCGCAGCGATCAGCCCGTCAATTTCGTGATCCGGGGCGGGATGAATGGACAGGAAAACGACCTCGCGCATGGCGGTGCGCACCCAGACACGTCGCCAGTTGTGCAGGCGCGCGCGTTGGGCCTGTGGGTAGGAGTGCGTGGCCCGGTTGACCAGACTGCCGTATCCAAAGAACCACGCCGTCATGCGTTGACCAAAAGATCGGTGAAATGGTCGGCAATGGTGTTCCAAGTCTGCTCGGACCCGGCGCAGAGCAGGTAGCCCTCAGTGATAGCGGCGTTATAGGCAGACCCATCGAGCATCGCGCTTTTTCCGCCTGCTTGTGCACAGATCAGCGCGCCAGCAGCATGATCCCATGCATTCAATGGCCCGCCTGCAAGTATGAAATCGATGCCACCCGTTGCAAGCATACGGTATTCATGGGCAGAGCAGCGCAGAGATCCGACGTATCCCAGCATGTGCAACTTGCTATAGGCGACGATCTTGTCGGCGGGTGGGAACAGGCGGATGGGCATATATCCGAACAGTCGGTCAAGCGGCTTGGCATCGGCGGTATGGATTGCCTTTTGTTGGTCTGTCACCATGTGCCACAGGGCTTTTGAGGCATTGTCGGCCAAGATTGCGTCGTCGCCAATCGGGTCGTAAATCAGACCAAAGACCGGCTCTCCATAGCTGCAGACCGCGATGATCGTCGCAAAAAGTGGCATGCCATGTGCAAAATTCCAGGTGCCGTCGACCGGATCGATGATAAAGCTTAGTTCAGCATCAGGCAGCCCGTCACGCAGCGTTGGCTTAGCTGAAATAGCTTCTTCTCCGAGCACGAGGGCTTGGGGGAAGGCGGACTGCAGGCCTTGCATGATCATTGCTTCGGCGGCTCTGTCCGCCTCGGTCACCAGATCCGTTTCGTCCTTTTTTATGTCGATGTCAGTGTGATCCAGTTTGCGAAACCGCGGCATGATTTCTGTCTGGGCTGCGCGGGGCACAAGTTCAAGGATCTGTGATTTTTGCGCCTGCGTCAGAGGTGCAATTGGGGACGATAATAATTGGGCGGTCATGACGATGCCTGTGATGGTTTGTGCGATGTGTAACGGTTTGGCACAGGTGCAGCACTGCGGCAACGTTGGCCTGTGGCGTTTTCAAGTTATGTTGATTTGCTTATTCGCGCTATCTCGCTGCGCTGGAACGTAGAAAGCGATGCTGGGGGTCCCAACGAGATTTCGAAACGCTTCATTCGCGCCCTCTGAGAACCTGTGCAGGCCGGGCGGCCAAAGGGCCCCATGCGAATGCAAGGCCGGCCAACAGGGTTGCCAGAACCCCACCCGTGATAATTGCAAGCGCTGAGGACCAGATGATGGTAAAATCCGTATCCATCACGAACGTGCTGACAGCCCACCCGCCCGTTATCCCGGCCGCCAGAGCAACGCTGCCAGCACTCAGACCAAGCAGAACGGCGCGCATGGCAAAGCTGATCAGGATGCGGCGACGCGTTGCCCCTAGTGTCTTGAGCACGGCCGCCTCGTAGGTGCGCGCCTGCGTGCCCGCGGCTGCGGCCCCGATGAGCACAAGAAAACCGGTAAGCAAGGTGGCGGCTGCCCCGTAAGACGTCGCCGCCGCCAATCCAGCGAGCACATCACTGACGCGGTCGATGGCATCCTTGACCCGGATGGCTGTCACGTTTGGATAGGCGTTGGCAATGTCGCGCAGAATCTGCGCCTCAGCCTCTTCATCGGCATAGACGGTTGAGATGAACGAATGCGGCGCACCCTCAAGCGCTGAGGGGTTCATCGACAGGATAAAGCCGATACCCGCGGTCGAAAAATCCACTTCGCGGAAAGACGTGATTGTTCCTGTGATATCACGGCCAAGGATGTTGATGGTCAGCGCATCGCCAAGCGAAAGCCCCATTTCAGCGGCCTCTTCAGCGGCAAAGCTGATCTGGGGCGGGCCCGCGTAGTCTTTGGGCCACCACTCGCCGCGTGTGATGTGGGTATTTTCGGATGGTTGGGCAGAATACGTCACACCGCGATCGCCCGATATCACCCAATGGTCTCCTGCCACTTTGCGGGCTGGTTTGCCGTTGATCTGGGTCAGTATGCCCCGCAACATTGGCGCGCTCTCAATGCGGGTAACGGCGGGATCATTACGCAGCCTTTCCGTATAACCGTCGATCTGGTCGCGTTGGATGTCTACAAAGAAATAGCTGGGGGCAATATCGGGCAGGTTGCCAGATATGGCATTTCGCAGGTTTCCGTCGATCTGACCAACGGCTGCCAGCACCGAAAGCCCCAGACCAAGTGACAAGACAACCGATGCAGCCCCTTCGCGCGTGCCTGAAATTGCACCCAGCGCCCAACGCAGGGCGGGACGGCCCTTGGCTCGGGGTGCGACACGGCGTGATAGCCAGCGGATACCCGCAGCGGCAAGCGCGAGCAGGCCAAGAGCAAAGGCGATCCCGCCGGCTGTCCACAACGTTAAGCGCCACGTGCCAGAAAACAGCGCGGCCAGCCCGATCAAGGCCATCAGCCCCAGAGTCATCCAGACGAGATATCGGGCGGCTGGAAGCAATCGCGTGCCTCCAAGAGCATCTCGAAACAGGGTTGCCGCGCGCACATCCTCGGCCCGCGCCAGCGGCCAAAGCGTGAAAACAAAGGCGGTGAGCAAACCGTAGAGCGCCGCTTCGGCCAATGGCACTGGATACAGGGCGAATTCGGCTGGTATTGGCAGCTGTGCTTCGATGATCGGAGATAGGGCGATGGGAATCAACGCGCCAAGCGCCAGACCAATGGCGATACCCAAAAGCGACAGCACACCGATTTGCAGGAAATATGTTTGAAAGATCATGCGTCTTTCGGCTCCGAGGGTCCGCAGGGTCGCGATCACAGATGTTTTGCCGGACAGGTAGGCGCGCACCGCAGCAGACACGCCTACACCCCCCACCGCAAGGCCGGACAGCCCGACCAGCACCAGAAACGCGCCCAAACGATCCACGAACTCTGACACGCCCGGCGCGCCGTTTCGTGCATCGGTCCAGCGCATCCCGGTGTTTTCAAATGTGGCTCGGGCTTGTTCTTCAAGCAGGGCGAGCGCTGTTCC
This sequence comes from Tateyamaria sp., assembly GCA_018668195.1. Next base: position 27,340 of record JABITU010000214.1, read on the forward strand.
CGGTGGCAGATCGAGCCGGTACTTGGAGTTAAAGAGCGTCCCTGGCGCCAGAAGTTCCGCATTGGCAAGGCTGCTGCGCAGCACGATCGTGCGGGGACCAAGCCCAAAGCCACCTGCGGCGCTGTCTGGCACACGCTGAAGAGTGGCAGTCAGAATGAACTCTTGTGTGCCCAGCCGAAACCTGTCGCCGACCGTCAGGCCCAGCCGGTCGATCAGGGCGCGTTCCATCACGGCACCGGGACGGCCATTCTGATCTGCAAGTGCATCTGCCAAAGGCATATTGGGCTTGAGTACGACCGATCCGATCAGCGGATAGAGGGTATCCACGGCCTTGATCTGTGTCAGCCCGCGTTCAACGCCCTCTGGTCGGTCCACAACGGCCATGGATCGAAAATCGGCGATCTCTGAAACGCGATCTGCTACGCGTTCCATCCAGGCGCTCTCGGCCTCATTGGCAAAGCGATAAGTGAAATCAAGCTCTGCATCGCCGCCCAAAAGTGCGGCCCCTTCGCGGGCGAGGCCCGCTTCGATGCCAGAACGGACTGAACCAACGGCAGCAATTGCAGCCACGCCCAGCGCCAGACAGGCGAGAAAAATGCGGAACCCCGAAACCCCCCCGCGCAACTCGCGGCGTGCAAAGCGTGCGGCCGTTGCTATACTCATTCTGCGGCGGCCTGCGTCTGGGTCATGCGTCCGTCTGCCAGTTCGATGACCCGGTCACAGCGTGCAGCGAGCGTCGGCGCATGCGTCACAAGAACCAGCGTTGCACCATGGCGGTCCCGCAGCGCAAAAAGCAGATTCATGATCGCCGTGCCATTGGCGCCATCCAGATTGCCAGTGGGTTCATCGGCCAGCAGTATGTCGGGCCGGGTCACCAGTGCCCGCGCCAGCGCCACGCGCTGTTGTTCGCCGCCAGACATCTGGCTGGGGTAATGTCCTGCCCTATGGTCAAGGCCCACGGCCTGCAACTCATCCCGGGCCCGGTCGAACGCGTCGCGCGCCCCTGCCAGTTCGAGCGGTGTGGCGACGTTTTCCAGTGCGGTCATCGTTGGGATTAGGTGAAAAGACTGGAATACGACGCCCATATGAGCCCGCCTGAAGCGGGCCAGACTATCCTCGCTCATGGTTGTCAGATCATGGCCAAGTGCGTTCACGCTGCCGCTTGTTGCGCGTTCCAACCCACCCATGATCATCAACAGCGATGACTTGCCCGACCCAGAAGGGCCGACCAGCCCAACTGTCTCGCCCTTAGCTATATCGAGTGTGATGCCATGCAAAATATTGACCCGCCCAGCATTGCCATCGAGCGACAAGGCCGTTTTTTTCAGGCTAAGGACTGGATCGGACATAGGTTAACGCCTTTATACAGTGGTACGAGGACATATGGAGATCAGATCAGCATGGGCAAGGTTATTGCGTCGATTGTAATGGTTTTCTGGGCTGGCTGTGCCTTGGCCGAGGGTGTCAGGATTGCGGCCTTGGGTGACAGCCTGACCCAAGGCTACGGGTTGTCGGCAGAAGATGGGTTTGTACCCCAGCTCGAGGCTTGGCTGAAAACCCAGGGGGCAACTGTCACGATGATCAATGCTGGAGTGTCAGGCGACACGACGGCAGGTGGGTTGGCGCGCGTGGCCTGGACCTTGACCCCGAATGTCGATGCAATGATCGTTGCTTTGGGCGGTAATGATCTGCTGCGCGGTATTGATCCGGATGTCAGTCGCGCCAATCTGAACGGGATCCTGAAGGCGGCGCAATCGGTAGACGTGCCCGTTTTGCTGATCGGAATACAAGCGCCCGGAAACTACGGCCCTGATTACAAAGTGGCATTTGATGCGATTTATCCGGAACTGGCAGAGCAGTATGGTGCACTATATCTCAACAGTTTTTTTGCCGGACTGGGTGGCCCGCAGGCAGGTGCAGTCGATCTGAGCGCCTATTTTCAGGCTGATGGAATCCACCCCAACGCACAAGGTGTCATCCGTATTGTCGAGGGTATTGGCCCAGAGGTGACAAAGTTGATTGCAGCGGTCCGCTGAATTCTGAGACGATGTTTAAGTTATTTCGTCAGGCGTCACGATTTTGATATTTGGCACTCTCCCCAACGCTTGAGCAATTCGCTCGATTGCGATCAGCTGAATGTCTTGCAGGGGTATTAGTGCGATTTCTACAGAGCTGATGTTGCTCTGTGCCGATGGCTCATTGAAGACGCACAAACTGTTGTTTGGAATGTGCGCGAAGTAGCCCTTTCAAACAAAAACGGGCGCTCTGCCGCGCCCGAATTTCTATTTTAATTTCCGTGCATTACGCTAAAGAAATGTTTGTGGCGCTTTCCCGGCCATCGCGACCTGCTTCGAGGTCGTATGTAACCTTTTGGTTATCCGCCAGACCGGTCAGACCCGATCGCTCAACCGCTGAAATGTGTACAAATATGTCTTTGCCACCGTCTTCAGGTGCGATAAAGCCGTAGCCTTTTGTGGTGTTGAACCATTTGACTGTGCCTGAGGCCATAGTCGATACTCCTTTTCGGGCTGCCCGCATTGTGCGGCAGCATGGCGTGGTCATTAGATCGATTGACTGAGCCGATAGGAGCAGTGGGTCGTTAATGATGTAGCACCCTCAGCATACGGGCTGATCCGCCCATTTTGCAAGGATTGCTTCTTGCGCTCCCGGTATGGGGGAAATGCTAATTCTGCGGGCATTGCTGAAAAATCTAGGCACCTTTCATTTTTTACCAGTTGATAAAAAAATGATCCTGTGACAGCGTTTCAGTGTGAACGAATGTTGCGATGGAGCGATCATGACGCAATCTCCTTTCTCTCCCGGTGTGGCGGCGGGCCGTTTGGACGCCGTTGGATATGTTGAAAACTTTTCGGATTTACACCCGGCCCTTGAGCCGCACGAAGCGTTGGTTGCGTCAGACCGGTGTTACTTCTGTCATGATGCGCCCTGCATTGCAGCCTGTCCGACGGATATCGACATCCCTCTGTTCATCCGCCAAATCGCGACTGGCACGCCCGACGCCGCGGCGAAAACGATCCTGTCTCAAAACATCATGGGCGGCATGTGCGCGCGCGTATGCCCAACCGAAACCCTGTGTGAAGAGGCCTGTGTGCGCGAAGCAGCCGAGGGCAAGCCGGTTATCATCGGTCAATTGCAACGCTACGCAACTGACCATCTTCAGCAACAGGGTATACACCCGTTCTCCCGCGCTGCGGTCACCGGAAAAACGGTTGCTGTGGTGGGCGCTGGGCCAGCGGGTATGTCCTGTGCGCACCGACTGGCGATGCTGGGCCATGAAGTAGCAGTCTATGATGCCAGACCCAAGGCCGGTGGGCTCAATGAATACGGAATTGCAGCCTACAAGACTCCGGACGGTTTCGCGCAGGCCGAAGTCGACTGGCTTTTGCAGATCGGCGGGATATCAATTGAATATGGCAGATCACTTGGGTCCGACATCACTCTGGCTGAACTACGTAAAGATTTTGACGCTGTATTCCTCGGCATGGGACTGGGCGGAGTAAACGCCTTTAGTGTGGATGGTGACGACAAGGCTGGCATCATAGATGCGGTCGATTTCATCTCGGATTTGCGACAGGCTTCGGACCTGTCCGATTTGCCGGTCGGGCGCGACGTCGTTGTGATTGGCGGTGGCATGACTGCTGTTGATGCTGCGGTGCAATCAAAACTACTGGGCGCTCTCAATGTCACGCTTGCTTACCGTCGTGGCCGCGACCGGATGAATGCCAGCGTATTCGAGCAAGACCTTGCTGCGTCCAAGGGTGTGCGTATCATGACCCATGTTGTGCCGGTTTCTGTTCACGGCAGTGCTGCTGTGCAAGAGGTCGAATTTGAGTATGTGAATGATGACATGAGCGGAACAGGCCAGACTGTGCGTATTGTCGCCGATCAAGTTTTGAGCGCCATAGGCCAGACGCTTGCAGACGGTGACCTGCCCGATGTGGCGGGCGGAAAGATTGTCGTAACCGGCGCTGGCCGCACATCGGTTTCAGACATTTGGGCCGGCGGTGATTGTGCTGCGGGCGGTGATGACCTGACCGTAACTGCGGTGGCCGAGGGACGCGATGCGGCGATGGATATACATCAAAGCATGACAGGATGATGACTATTAATAGTGGACCGAGTTTGAGCTTAGCCGATCTATGCAGTCCAATCGCGCTACAAAGCTGGTACCCGTCGTACCTCGCATTGGAGTGAACACCGGGCAAAACGTTTTGCCCACACTGGCAGGCCCGTAGGAACTGAACGTGACAAGAGTGAAAGGGACAAGAAATGGCAAACCTTCACAGTGAATTTGTTGGGATCAAGAGCCCCAATCCATTTTGGCTGGCATCGGCCCCGCCGACAGACAAGGAATATAACGTGCGCCGCGCCTTTGAGGCCGGATGGGGCGGAGTGGTCTGGAAAACTTTGGGCCTTGATCCGCATATCGTGAACGTAAATGGCCCGAGATACGGCGCGATCTGGGGTGCTGATCGGCGGTTGTTGGGGCTGAACAACATCGAGTTGATTACCGACCGCCCCCTGCAGACGAACCTTGACGAAATTAAGGTGGTCAAGCGCGACTATCCCGATCGGGCTATGATCGTCAGCCTGATGGTGCCCTGCGAAGAAGAGCCTTGGAAAATGATCCTGCCGATGGTTGAAGAAACTGGCGCAGATGGGGTTGAGCTGAACTTTGGTTGTCCGCATGGCATGTCAGAACGTGGCATGGGCAGCGCTGTTGGTCAGGTTCCCGAATACATTGAGATGGTGACGCGCTGGGTCAAGGCCAACACGCGGATGCCAGTCATCGTCAAGCTAACACCAAACATCGCTGACATTCGAAAACCGGCGGCTGCGGCCCTTGCAGGTGGTGCCGATGCGGTTAGCCTTATCAACACAATCAGCTCGATCACGTCTGTTGATCTGGACCTTTTCGCACCGGAGCCGACGATTGACGGCAAGGGTGCGCATGGAGGCTACTGTGGCCCGGCTGTCAAGCCGATTGCATTGAACATGGTGGCCGAGATCGCGCGTGATCCTGCTGTGCAGGCCATTCCTATTAGTGGCATCGGCGGAGTAACGACGTGGCGGGATGCGGCCGAATTTCTGGCGCTGGGTGCGGGCAATGTGCAGGTCTGCACCGCGGCCATGACCTATGGCTTCAAGATTGTGCAGGAAATGATTTCGGGTCTGTCGGAGTACATGGACAGCAAGGGGATGACTTCGGTGGATGACCTTATCGGCCGGGCGGTTCCCAACGTGACTGACTGGCAGTACCTGAACCTGAATTACGTGACCAAGGCAAAGATCGATCAGGATCTGTGCATCTCGTGTGGGCGCTGCTATGCGGCTTGCGAGGATACATCGCATCAGGCCATTTCAATGTCGCAGGACCGTGTATTCGAGGTCATTGATGAAGAATGCGTGGCGTGTAACTTGTGTGTGAATGTTTGTCCTGTAGACGATTGCATAACGATGCCGCAAATGTCACCTGGCACATCTGATCCACGCACGGGACGGGTGGTCGATCCCGATTATGCAAATTGGACAAGCCACCCCAACAACCCTGCTTCCAATGCTGCAGAATAAAGAATAACAGCGCTGATCTTGGGGTGTTTAGAGAGTCATTGGTTGTTTGGAAAACCTTGGAATGAGGAGTATTGCAGCAATTTTTGCGCGCTCATTTTACGCCCAGAACGCTGGAAAACAGACGACGTAGATGTGCATCTGCTGCGTCCACGTCTGAGCCGATGAGAGTGCTTATTTGAGCCGCGAAATCAGCGTAATGCTGGGTCGTTGCCCAGATTGAAAAGATCAGATGATGCGCGTCGACTGGGGCGATTTTACCTGCTTTGATCCAGCCGTTAACCACTGCGCATTTCTCGTCAAACAGCGGTTTTAAGTCGGCTTTCAGATGCGGCCCCATGCGCGGTGCGCCTTGTAGGATTTCATTTGCAAACAGGCGGCTTTCGCGTGGCAGTGCGCGGGCCATATCCAGTTTGCGCTGCACATAAGCCAAGATTTCAGTGACTGGATCGCCTTGGGCATCCATGTCAACCAGAGGATCGAGCCAAGTTTCCATCAGTTGGCTCAAAAGTGTGACGTGAATTTCTTCCTTGCCGGAGAAGTAATAAAGTATGTTGGGTTTCGACATGCCGGCGGCCTCGGCGATCTGGTCCAGCGTTGCACCGCGATATCCATGGGCAGAGAACACATCAAGCGCCGCATCGAGAATCTTGTGCCTGTTGCGTTGCTGAATGCGGGTTGGTTTCTTTGCAGTGTCTATTGACATGAGCGTTTCCGAGCCTTGTTTCGCAACAAGTATAGGCAGAAGGGGTGCGATGCGGCAATTATGACCAAACCAGTTCTTGACAGAAATGCACGCACTGGCAATCGTGTATTTACCAATTGGTCAAAAAGCGATCAGTCACGGCATCTCAATCGATGATGGGAGACATTATGGCGGCACCCGGTCAAAACCTGCGTATCAACGGCGAGCGGCTGTGGGACAGCCTAATGGAAATGGCTAAGATTGGCCCGGGCGTTGCAGGCGGCAACAACCGTCAAACACTGACCGACGAAGACGCAGAAGGCCGTGCTTTGTTCCAGTCTTGGTGCGAGGCAGCCGGTTGCACAATGGGTCTGGACCAGATGGGCAACATGTTTGCCCGCCGCGAAGGCACACAGGCTGATGCGCTGCCTGTCTATGTGGGTAGCCACCTCGACACGCAACCAACGGGCGGAAAATATGACGGCGTTCTTGGCGTTTTGGGCGGGCTGGAGATTATTCGTACTTTGAATGATCTGGACGTAAAGACCAAGCATCCGATCGTTGTCACCAACTTTACCAACGAAGAGGGCACGCGCTATGCGCCAGCGATGCTGTCTTCTGGTGTGTTTGCGGGCATTCATACGCAGGACTGGGCCTATGACCGTGTTGACGCCGACGGCAAAGCCTTTGGTGATGAACTGACGCGGATTGGGTGGTGCGGCGACGAAGAAGTTGGCGCGCGCAAGATGCATGCATTTTTTGAATTGCATATCGAGCAAGGGCCGATCCTTGAGGCCGAGGGAAAAGAAATCGGCATCGTTACACATGGCCAGGGGTTATCTTGGACCCAAGTCACGATCACGGGCAAGGACGCACACACCGGATCAACCCCTATGCCTATGCGCAAGAACGCCGGGCTTGGCATGGTGAGAGTTCTGGAAAAGGTGGACGAGATTGCCTGGTCGTATGCTCCACATGCCGTTGGGGCGGCGGGTCATATCGATGTTTACCCCAATTCGCGCAATGTTATTCCGGGCAAGGTGGTCTTTACGATAGATTTCAGGTCGCCCGACCTGAGTGTAATCCGAGATATGGAGACGCGCCTGCGTTCAGAAGGGCACAAAATCGCCAATGATATGGGGTTAGAGATCATCTTTGAAAAAGTCGGCGGATTTGATCCTGTGGCATTTGATGAAGGATGCGTTGCGGCCTTGCGCACGGCAGCAGATCGGTTGGGCTACACCCATCAAGATATCATTTCTGGCGCCGGGCATGATGCCTGCTGGATCAATCAGGTGGCGCCCACGGCCATGGTCATGTGCCCCTGTGTGGACGGTTTGAGCCATAACGAAGCCGAAGACATCAGCAAGGAATGGGCAACGGCAGGCGCAGATGTATTGCTGCACGCGGTTGTCGAAACGGCGGAAATCGTTTCGTGATGGACGCGTTTTCCAACACGGAAAACAGCTGGAAAACGTATGAATTTCCGGTGAGGGTGTAAGGTCTTGGACGATACTGATCAGAGCGAATTGGTGCGAGTGAAAAAGATAATCGAAGCTGAAGTTAAAGCGGCGTCGCAGATGACGCCACAGGACCGTGGGACGGTTTCAAGCTTTCGTGATGCCTTGGTCCAGCCCTATGATACCGAGGTAAATTTCAGTGGTGGCACTATGCAACGCTGTTTGACGGTCACCCGTACCGATGGAACATACCGCGTCGTTTACATGCCCGTCGCTGGGTATTTTTCCCTGTGCGTCGAGAGCGCGTTTGGCCCGCTCGACATTGGGGTGCATGGCCCAGCGATGGGGTGTTTTGCCAGTGTGTGACTGGGGTCTGACCCCGTCCATGATTTTTAGAACAAAGACTGTAGGACATGGCGAGGAGAAATGAGATGAGCAAGGTAATCAAAGGCGGGATGGTCTGCACCGCTGATCGGACATGGAAAGCTGATGTGCTGGTCGAAGGTGAAGTCATCAAGCAAATCGGTGAGGATCTGGTCGGCGATGAGTATATCGACGCCGAAGGTGCCTATGTCATTCCCGGTGGGATCGATCCACACACGCACCTTGAGATGCCATTTATGGGCACGACCGCGGCCGAGACATTCGAATCCGGCACCTGGGCAGCTGCTGTTGGTGGCACAACGATGATTGTGGATTTCTGCCTGCCCGGTGCGGATGGCAGCATCAAGAACGCGATCAACGAATGGCACCGCAAATCCGCCCCTCAGATATGTTCGGATGTCGGCTATCACATGGCCATTACCGGTTGGAACGAGAATGTCTTTAACGAGATGAAAGATGCCGTGGATATGGGCGTCAATTCGTTCAAGCATTTCATGGCCTACAAAGGCGCGCTAATGGTTGAGGATGATGAAATGTTCGCCTCTTTCCAGCGTTGCGCTGAACTGGGGGCCCTTCCCATGGTCCATGCCGAGAATGGTGACGTGATCGCAGCCTTGCAAGAAAAGTATTTTAACGAAGGGATCACCGGCCCGGAAGGCCACGCCTATTCCCGCCCTCCAGAGGTTGAAGGTGAAGCCGCCAACCGAGCGATCATGATCGCCGATGCGGCTGGTGTGCCGCTCTACATCGTGCATGTCTCTTGCGAGCAAGCGCACGAGGCTATCCGGCGTGCGCGTCAAAAGGGCATGCGGGTCTATGGCGAGCCTCTGGTTCAGTTTCTGACGCTGGATGAATCCGAATATTTCAACACCGACTGGGATCATGCCGCGCGGCGCGTGATGTCGCCCCCATTCCGCTCCAAAGAGCATCAGGATGGCCTGTGGGCCGGTCTGCAAGCTGGGTCTTTGCAGGTGGTGGCCACCGATCACTGTGCGTTCTCGACCGAACAAAAGCGCCGGGGCCGTGATGATTTTAGGATCATCCCAAATGGGTCGAACGGGCTGGAAGAACGCCTTGCCGTTTTATGGACGAAAGGGGTCGAAACCGGGCGCCTGACACCCAATGAATTTGTGGCTGCAACTTCCACCAACGTTGCCAAGATTTTGAATATATACCCCAAGAAAGGGGCGATCGTCGAAGGGGCAGATGCCGACATTGTGGTTTGGGATCCAAAGATTACGAAAACGATCTCACCGGCTAACCATCATTCGATTCTGGATTACAACGTGTTCGAAGGGTTCGAGGTGACAGCACAGTCGCGTTATACACTCAGCCGCGGAGAGGTCATCTGGGCCTGGGGGCAAAATTCGCAACCGGCACCCGGTCGAGGCAAGTTTGTGCCGCGGCCTGCATTCTCGTCGGCATCCAAGGCGTTGAGCACATGGAAGGCGCTGACAGCACCCAAGATGATTCAGCGCGATCCGCTGAACATTCCGGCGGGGGTTTGATACAAGTGGTGCAAGCCAACGACGAGCAGCAAAGGTGGCGGCAAGGTGCCCAACAGCGTCGCTTTGCTGTTCGCCCAACTGCTTCGGAAAAAATGGAATAAATTATGAACTCTTTGGTTGTGATATCATCAAAAAATCTGGATTTGACATTTTAAATAAATGATGGCCCAAATCATGAGCTAAAGGGCGTATTGTTTGATATTGCCAAGTGCGAATTCATTAGCTTCATCTGGCCTTCTAGGTGTGACGATTCAGCATTTCTGCGCTGGATGGCAGACTTGGAACATCCCACCGGTGGCACAATCAACATAAACGGCACCACGCCGCAAGCTGCGCGGACGTAGTGGGTCTTCACAGATGCGTGTCGCATGGACGCTTATCAGGTCACACGTGACATTGTTTAAGAAAATATCTTGGTCAGCTTCGACGATCTTAATGCCCGGCTGTCCCGGATTGTAAACAGCTCCAAGACAAAAGCCGATCTTAACAGCACCCGCCTCCCCAAAATTTACGATTCCGAAAAGGACAGTTGCACACGGACAGAACCGACGAGTTTTCCAACCTCATGTGAAGAGCGAAGTTATCGATATGGCCGCCACCAGAGCCCGTGCCACCGTTCTAATTGCGTCTAGTTCAATGGCGATCGCCGGCAATCCGCAAACGGATCTTGCCCGCTAAATTGAGGAAGTGGCCACGACATCAAATCTAGCTAACTTCAACATCGGCGAAAGTGTTGGGTAGACGCTTTATCCACCTCTGATTATGGACGCGACAGGTCCATCATTGGCGTTCATAAACATAAAGCAGCGCAGCAAGGCACGACATGTCCGATGGCATTGGGATGTTTTGCAACACAACTCGCAATCACAAGAGCACCAATAACGGCATGCTATCACCAGTTGACTATTAAACGAAGCAACAGAAAATGAGCGAGGCGGGCGTTTCGGAAACTAGGGGTACCTCACAGGTCCAAAATGGCAGCTAAGACTTCAAAGACAGCTCAAATGCTGCAAAGATGCCCACAAAAGATATCTAAACATTGACCAAACCGTGACTACAGATACGTAACTGATGGCCAGTTAGATCTTGGTGACAAGTACGCATTGGTGCTTTGCGCAAATAAATGCTCTAAGGGTCCTCTTAGACATGCTTATCCTCATCCTCAATCAGGTAGATCTGCAAGGCGCTGATCTGCCAAAATAGGAATGCGACAAGCGCTATGGGAAATGCAAATGTTTCGATTTTAACCCATGTGTCGGTAGACATCGTGCGCCAAATTACCTCGTTCACGATAGCCAACGCAGCAAACATCCCGCACAGCCGCCGGGTCAGGATCATCCAGCCCTCATCCTGCATGGGCAAAGCATCTTTCAGCACAAAGGCCAACCAGCTTTGTCCGCGCGCAAGGCCAATACCTAGCAATACGGCAAAGACGCCATAAACAATGCTAGTTTTCATCTTGAAGAACCGCTCGTCATTGAACCATGCGGTAAGGCCTCCAAAAAAGATCACCATGAAAGCCGTGAAAATCTGCATGCGGCTTAGCTGGCCAGTCAGGGCCCACAGCACGGCCATCGCAACCAACATGATCGGAACAAAAATCAGCGTGGCCACGATAAAGCCCGAATATTCGGTCCCGCCCAGCACATAAGCATTATCTCGAATCCGCAGATAGATCAGGAAAAAGATCACTGGTGGCCCCAGTTCCAACACCTGTTTCAAAATCGGGTTGATTTGTCGTGCACTGTTCATACCTTGGCCCTATCCGCCCATTTCCACGATGACAGCCCCAAGGGCGATCAGCGCCATCAAGGCAATGCGTCTTGGCCCCACTGTTTCTTTCAGCACCAGCCAGCCGATTATGGCGGCAAAGACGGTTGATGTTTCGCGCAATACCGCAGCTTCGCCCACCTTGTCGAGGCGGGTTGCTAGCATGATTGACCCAAAGCTCAGGAAAGCTACAAAACCACCAACGACACCGCGCAGCATCAGCGGCGCCAAGGCAGGCGGTTGAGCCATGCGCCGCCAGCGCGCATAGGCAATTGGAGGCATGGCGATCCCATCAATCATGAAAAACCACGCCAGAAATGTGAACGGGTTTGCCGTGGCCCGAATACCATAGGCGTCATAGGTTGTGTAAAGCGCAACGAACAACCCTGTCAGCACCGCCAACCCCAGCGCCAGGTGCAGCGTGTCCCGCTCGTTCTCAAGATAGCGCAAGTTATAGGCGGCCAGCCCAAAAATGCCCGCCAGCAATGTGCCGACCCCCATCCACTGAACCAAGGTAAAGGTCTCAGCAAACAGGATATACGCCCCAATCACCGTGAACAGCGGCCCAGTGCCCCGCACAACCGGATAAACAACCGTATAGGATCCTTTGGTGTAGGCCCAGGCCTGCAGGCATTTATAAGTTATATGGATGACCCAGACGGCAGCAAAGATCGCCCACATATGCGGTTCTGGCCAGGGCACCACGAACAGCGCAAACGGGGCTGCCATAAGTCCATATGAGGCATCAATCGCCCCGCGTGTCAGCCAAGGGTCGTGCCGCCCCTTTTGCAGTGCTCCAAAAACCGCGTGCAGCAGCGCCGCCATAACTGCCAGCGCAAGCGCTATGCTGTGGCCTGTTTGCGTGCCTTCAATGCTAATAAGCCAGTCGGTCATTTAGTGCATATCGCCCAATTGGTCGCATGGGTCATTCGGCTTCAAGACCGGTAAGCGCTGCGGCGAATTCTTCGGGATCGAACGGTTGCAGATCATCGATTTGTTCACCCACCCCGATCGCGTGAATGGGAAGGCCGAATTTGTCAGCCAGTGCCACCAGCACACCCCCCTTGGCGGTGCCGTCAAGCTTGGTCATCACAAGGCCCGACACATCCGAGACCTCTTGGAAGACCTTGACCTGATTCAGTGCATTTTGCCCGGTCGTCGCATCCAGAACCAACAGCGTATTGTGCGGTGCTGTTTCGTCTTTTTTGCGGATTACGCGGACAATCTTTGCCAGCTCTTCCATCAGGTCGCTGCGGTTTTGCAACCTTCCAGCGGTGTCGATCATCAACAGATCTGCGCCATCAGCCTGCGCCTTGGTCATCGCCTCGAATGCCAAGCTGGCGGGATCAGACCCTTCGGGCGCTGTCAGCACCGGCACACCGGCCCGGTCTCCCCAGACCTGAAGCTGCTCGACGGCTGCGGCACGAAACGTGTCGCCGGCCGCAATCACCACTGATTTGCCTGCAGCGCGAAATTGACTGGCTAGTTTTCCAATGGTCGTCGTCTTGCCGGATCCATTCACGCCAACCACAAGAACAACCTGCGGTTTTTGTGGATAAAGCGGCAGTGGCTTGGCCGCCGGGTCCATGATCCGCGCTATTTCGCTGGCCATGAGGTCCTTGATCTCTGACACCGACAGCTTTTTGCCCATTCGCCCCTCGGCCATGTTGGCCGTGACCCGCAGCGCCGTGTCCACGCCCATATCGGCCGCGATTAATAGCTCTTCGAGCTGTTCTAGCATTTCATCGTCAAGCGTGCGGCGCAGAACGGGCGCCGTTTCCTGGCGCCCCAGCAGACGGCCAAGAAGCCCACGCTTTCCAGATGCCTGCGCTGTGTCAGGTTCCGGGTCGATAAGCGTCGACATACCCGCTGGGGGCGGGGCTTCGGAACTCTGACTTTGGGTTGGCCCAGGCTGAATTTCTGCTGGAGCTTGATTGGGCTGATCTTCTGGCTTGGCTTTTGTCAGTGGGGCAGACTTGGCTTCGGATGCCGGTACGGGCGGCTCTGGCGAAGACGCAGGCCCAGGGTCCGGTGCCGCCACCGGCTTTGACGCGGGCGTTGGTACCGGCATCAGCGGGGCGGTTGGCACTGGGTTCGGGGTCAATTCGGGCGCAGCTTCGACACCACCATCTTTCACGATTGCCCCTAACCCTTCGTCAATCTTGGACGAGGATTTGAACAGACGATCTTTGAGTTTCTTAAAAAAGGCCATTTGGGTTCCGGGTTCCTGACATGTTTCTCACCTAATACGCCAAAGCCCGCATGAAAAGATGGCATCACCATTGTAATGGCGAGAATGCGCCACGGCTGGGTTGCAAAACCTGTTGGACGCGCATCGGGCTGTGCGCCGTGTTGCCAAATAAAATTGTTAGTGGCAACGCCGCTGCCAAGGAGCTTTGAACATGGTCATAAAACGTGAAACACGAGCCGTAACCGACGTGGAAACCGGTACACCAGCAGGTTTTTTTGATGCAGAATTTGGAATTTTTTCACCTAATAAAATTCAGAAAATGCTGATATCTGTTGCACGCAGCACGTTTTTACATCGCGGCAAGTTGCGTCATTATATGACGAATTTGATTGCGACTTTAGGCCGTCCCTTGGATGTGAAGCGGATGGATTGTGCCTTCCGGATCGAAGGATTTAATAATCTGATCGAATATGGTTTGCTGCTGCATCCCGGCTACAACAAGCTCGAAATCGATTTTCTCTGCAGCGACCTTGGGTCTGGAAAAGTTGCTGTTGACATTGGTTCGAACGTAGGGTTGTACGCCCAACCGCTGGCGCGAACTGGCAGCCGCGTGATCGCAGTTGATGCCAACCCATCGATGATTAAAAGGTTAAATTTTAATGCGAAATCAAGTGGCCTAGACACGCTGGATATTGTTCACGCCGCTGTTGGTGATGGTGACGGCATGGCCAGTCTTGAAATACACCGTAATGACGTCGCCATTGTGAATATCGTAGAAAGCCCAATGGGCTCGGTTCCGATCCGAACCTTAGCAGATATTCTGAAATCCCTCTCGGTGACCCGTGTAGACGCGCTAAAAATCGACATTGAAGGCCATGAAGACGCTGCACTTGCTCCTTTTCTTGCCAGTGCTTGCGAAGATATGATCCCAGATCGGATCGTGATTGAGCGGATAGGCCCCAATGACTATCCCGGTTGCCATCACGAATTTACCCGTCTTGGCTTTGAGCGCATTGCGAGTACCCGATCGAACTCAATGTATTTGCGCAGCGCTAAATCTCGGTTGCAAAATGCTGCATCGTCAATCGGATAGGATTTGAAGCCGCCTGACCCAGCCCGCAAATTGACGCATCTGTCATCGCGGTACAAAGCTCATCCAACAAATCCTGATCCCACGTGTCCGACTGCATCAGCTTGACCGCCTTTTCACAGCCCACCCTACAGGGCGTGCATTGACCGCAACTTTCATCCTCAAAAAACCGCAGCATGTTCAGGGCCGCGTCCCGCGCCCGGTCGTTTTCTGACAAAACCACCACGGCTGCCGAGCCGATAAAACTGCCCAAGGGCTGCAAAGTATCGAAATCCAGCGGCACATCGTTGATTGATGCAGGCAACAGGCCAGAAGACGGCCCGCCGGGCTGATAAGCCTTGAAGACGTGGCCCTCGGCCATTCCACCCGCCGCAGCGATGATGTCGGTGATGGTTGATCCGGCAGGCAATAGGTACAGGCCCGGTTTCGCAACGCGGCCCGAAACGGAATAGCTGCGCAGCCCAGTGCGCCCGTTCTTTTCAGTACTGTTCAAAACCTGCGGCCCCTCGCGACAAATGCGTGCGATCCAATGCAGGGTTTCGACATTGTGAACCAGTGTCGGGCGATTATGAATGCCGACCTGCGCCACATAAGGTGGACGGTGCCGTGGCAGGCCCCTTTTACCTTCGATACTTTCGATCATTGCCGATTCTTCGCCGCAGATATAGGCACCAGCCCCACGCCGCAGTTCGATAAAGCCGGGTGCGACGATACCTGCCGCTTCCAAAGCATTGATTTCGCGCCGGAGGATTTCCAGCACAGCCGGGTATTCATCGCGCATGTAGATAAAAGCAGTCTCGGCATCGACCGCCCATGCAGCAATTAGCATGCCCTCCAGAAACAAATGCGGCACCCTTTCCAGATAATAACGATCCTTGAACGTGCCCGGTTCGCCCTCGTCGCCGTTCACAGCCAGATAACGCGGGCCATCATTGCCACGGACAAAGCCCCACTTGGTCCCTGATGGGAACCCAGCGCCACCCAGGCCGCGAAGTCCGCTGTCCTTGATGCGCGCCTGTACCTCTTGCCAGTCACCGCTAAGGCGTAAGGATTTCAGCGCGTCGTACCCGCCCGTTCCGCTATAGTCTTTAAAGGTCTGGTAATTTGGGATGTGTGCATGCGTATCGTCCGCCTTGATCGCGGCATGAACGGCCTCTGGCGTCGCACGATCAATATGGTTGTGCCCCAGTTCAAGCACCGGCGCGGTGTCGCAACGGCCCATGCAGGGCGCACGCAGCACGCGGACCTCGGAAGGATCCAACCCATCCTCAAGCGCAGATTGCAATGCCTGCGCCCCTGCCAGCTCACAACTCAGCGAGTCGCAGACCCGGATTGTTAGCGCAGGTGGCGGCGTTTCACCTTCTTTGACCACATCGAAATGTGCATAGAAGGTGGCCACTTCATAGACCTCTGCCATGCTCATACGCATTTCCTCGGCCAAGGCACGCAAATGGGCAGCAGACAGATGGCCGTATTGGTCTTGGATAAGATGCAAAAACTCGATCAGCAAATCACGGTTGCGGGGGGTTTGCCCCAAAAGGGCACGAACGTTATCCCAAGCCTGATCTTCGAGTGCACGACCCTTGGGCCGAACCCGCCCCTTGCCCTTGCCCGACTTCCAGACACCTTTGCCCTGTTTTGCCTGATCCAGCGCCATCGTGCCCTCCCGCAGCATGGTTTGGCGTTGTTCTAGCAACACAGCGCCTAGCATATCAGCACAAAAGCGACGCAAGGGAACACAAACCACGCGCCAATCAGCACCGTCTTGCCGCGTATCGGTCACGCTTTGACCCCAATAGGGGGCACGTGACAGAAAAATTTCGTTGAAAAGACCTTTGTAGAACGAGGTTTTCGCTCGGCTGCAGGTCGGACAGTGCCGGACCCGCCCCCCGAGAGTGCACTTTCGTGATCTAACAAGATATTAAAAATTCGCTATTTTTGATGTGGGTGGACGGCAGCTTGGGCGTCAGGATGCACCCAATCCGGGACGGGCGCTGCACATAAAGCTTTTTTGCAAAGGTCTCGTAAACGTGACGTAAGGCTGCCCTTGAGAAGCGCGCTAGGGGGCCGCCCGCCAGATTTATCTCTCTGATTTTTTAAGTGGCAAAATTGCTGGAGCGCTCTGTCCAATTTTCAAAATAATGTGGATAAGCTGGCGTCAAACCAAAGGCTCTGTCACACTAACAAACATGAGATATGCATGGATCCATTTGAGCCTGTTCCTGCTGGCCTGCAAAGCTTCTGCTGATCCGATGAGCGCGGCAGAGTTTGAAGCTTATGTAACCGGAAAAACACTGTTCTATGGTAGTGACGGAGCTGCATACGGCGCTGAAATATATCATGAAAACCGCCGCGTAACCTGGTCGTTCCTTGATGGTGACTGCAAAGAGGGGTATTGGTACGAGGATGGCGCTGATATCTGTTTTGCCTACGAAGACCGGGCAGAACCGCAATGTTGGACCTTTGAAAAGGTGGGTAATGGATTGCGCGCAACCTTCACAAACGATTCCAGCCCGACCGAGTTATACGAGGCGCAAGACGTGGGACAAGAAATGATATGCTACGGGCCAAAAATCGGCGTTTGAAGCCGTTTGGCCGACCTTTGGATGGCGACGGTAGGCACCTGTTTTAAAACAATGATCCTTGTTCGGGCGGTTTTGCGCTACCCTTTCGGATGCTGCCAGTGCCACCCAGCCGCAAACGACCGTCGGCAAATTCAATCTCTAACCCACTTGCCTGTGCTGCCGCAGTCTTGGTCGTGAGAATGTCTCCGCCACCGCGCACAACAGTATAGCCACGTGCCAGTGTTGCCTTGTAACTCAGCGTTTCGCGCAGACGGTCCATGGCGCCCAAGCGTTGGCTCAAGCGTTCGATATGGCGCGTTCCGGTGGTGCCAAGCCGGGTCACAAGGGCTGTCAGACCCTCGCGCGCATGGCCGGTATCGCGCTGCATTTTACGTGGGTTCAGCCGCGTGCTGCGCGCTTCGAACCCGTCGCGTTTGGTCTGTATGGCGCGGCCCAACGCGGGGGCCAACCTTGCGCTCAACTTGTCCAGCCGGTCCCGTTCAGCGCGCATCTGTTGCACCAGCATGACCGGACGCAAGCTGCCCGCAGCATTTGCCAGTCGCACCTTGCGCTGTTGCACCCCGCCGATCAGCGCAGGGCCAAGCCTGTCGCCAAGTATGTCCAGCTTTTGGCGCGGCCCCTCAATCAATGCGTCGGGCCGGGGCAAGGCCCGGCCAAGGTCACGCAAGCGCTGGTCGCGTCGTTGCAATCCACCACTTAGGGTGGCGGTCATGCGCGCACCTACCCCATCAAGCCACGCTATCAATTCGTGCCGCACAGGCACGGCTATTTCAGCGGCAGCCGTGGGCGTTGGTGCCCGCCTGTCGGATACAAAATCGATCAGCGTGGTGTCGGTCTCGTGACCAACCGCTGAGATCAGGGGAATTCCAGACGCAGCGGCAGCGCGGGCCACAATTTCCTCGTTGAATCCCCAAAGATCTTCGACAGACCCACCACCGCGCGCGACGATCAAAACATCCGGACGCGGGATTGCACCGCCGCGCACCAACGCATTGAAACCAACAATGGCGCGGGCGACCTCGGGCGCGCATTTGGCGCCCTGAACAGCAACCGGCCAAATCAGCACCTTTCGGGGGAAACGATCGCGTAAACGGTGCAAAATATCCCGTATCACAGCCCCCGAGGGTGATGTCACCACCCCGATCACATCGGGCAGATAGGGCAGTGCCGCCTTGCGCGCGGGATCGAACAGGCCCTCAGCCTGCAATTGGGTCTTGCGTTTTTCCAACAAGGCCATGAGGGCACCCATGCCTGCGGGTTTGATATCTTCGATGACAATCTGGTACTTGGACTGCCCCCCAAAAGTGGTGATCCGACCAGTGGCTACGACTTCCATGCCTTCCTCAGGCTGGGTTTGTAGCCTTGCGGCAACGCCCTTCCACATGACCCCGGAAATCACCGACCGGTCATCTTTGAGGTCAAGATAGACATGGCCCGAGCGCGGGCGACTTACGCGGCCGACTTCGCCCTTGATACGCACATGGGAGAATTCTCCCTCGATCAGGCGCTTGATCGCACCAGAAATATCCGACACGCTGAATTCGGGGGCATTCATGCCGTCCTTGGGGTCGTCGATGAGGTCCATTTCGGTTCCTTGTACCTGCGCTCGGTCCAGCTTAGAACGAGGGCGCGCAAAGGCCAAGGAGTGCTGCCCCATGAACATCCTCATTCTCGGCGGCGGTGGCCGCGAACACAGCCTTGCCTGGGCAGTCCTGCAAAATCCAAAATGCGACCGATTGATCGTGGCGCCCGGCAACGCGGGCATCGCCGCTATAGCAGATTGCGCGACGCTCGACATTCTAGATGGCGGGGCGGTTGCCAGCTTTGTCGAAGAAGAGGCCATTGATTTTGTGATCATCGGGCCAGAGGCCCCACTGGCAGCGGGCGTTGCTGACCGGCTACGCGACGCCGGTGTACTCGTCTTTGGGCCAAGCAAGGCCGCGACAGAGCTGGAGGCGTCCAAGGCCTTTACCAAGCAGATTTGCGATGCAGCCAACGCCCCCACAGCCGCCTATGGCCATTTCACCGATGCGAAGGCGGCCAAGGCCTATGTTCAGGCGCAGGGCGCACCAATCGTGATCAAGGCAGATGGGCTGGCCGCTGGCAAGGGTGTGATCATAGCCGAATCGGTAGCACAGGCAGAGGCCGCCATCGATGACATGTTTGGCGGCGAATTTGGAGATGCGGGCGCAGAAGTTGTCGTCGAAGAATTCATGACTGGCGAGGAAGCCTCGTTTTTTGTGCTGTGCGATGGCACGGATGTTTTGCCCATCGGCACGGCGCAAGACCACAAGCGCGTGGGAGAGGGCGACACAGGGCCAAATACCGGTGGCATGGGGGCATACTCTCCGGCGCCGATTCTGACAGATGCAGTCGCCGAACGCGCATTGGCCGAAATCATCCGTCCGACGGTGACCGAAATGGCGCGACGTGGCACGCCTTACCAAGGGGTGCTTTATGCTGGATTGATGATCGAGGACGGTGCCCCGCGACTGGTCGAATACAATGTCAGGTTTGGCGACCCTGAGTGTCAGGTGTTGATGATGCGGCTAGGCGCGCAAGCGCTTGATCTAATGCATGCCACAGCCGAGGCGCGGTTGGCCAATGCCCAGATTAACTGGGCGGAAGATCACGCGATGACGGTGGTCATGGCCGCCAAAGGCTATCCTGGCAGCTACGACAAGGGTGCCGAAATTAAAGGGTTGGAAGCGCTGTCTGAAACTAGCAGCGGAATGGTATTTCACGCTGGTACAGCGACGCGTGGTGAAGAAATTGTGGCGTCAGGCGGTCGCGTATTGAATGTCACAGCGCGCGGCGCGCACTTGGCACAAGCCGCTACGCGAGCTTATGACATGATTGAGCAGATCGAGTTTCCGGGTGGTTTCTATCGCGCCGACATCGGCTGGCGTGAATTGCACCGCGACACCTGATCCAAAAGGCGACGATAGCGGTTCTATTCACCTTGCGCGCGCAAAATTGTGGCTCTGCCGCAAACCCCGGTATATGTCCGGCCAAAAGAAACACTGATCAGGGCGTATTGTAGCGACTGCGGAATTCTCGCTTGATGCGCAATGATCAAGACATTGGATTCCAGTATTTTTGCCTTTCAATACAGACCGCACAATTTGTACTCATAAACTGTGTCGAGGATCATATCTTCTCTGCCCGCGCGCGCAGTCTATTCTTAGAAAACGGTCACAGGACATATTGTTACCCGTCGCAACAGTTGGCACAGGCCTGCACAGTCAAGATCTGTAAGCTGCGACGCAGCATTTTAACACTTGGTCGATGACTGCAAAAAGTACAGCGCGCCGCTTGAGATCAGATTTGCTTCTCAGGCATCTGCACAATCAGGCCTTCCAAAACATCGGTCACTTTCAGCTGACAGGTCAGGCGGGAACGTGTTTCGTCAGGTTCGTACGCAAAATCGAGCATATCCGTTTCCATATCGTCCCTTGCGGGCAGCTTTTCGATCCAGTCAGGGTGTATGTACACATGGCACGTCGAACAGGCACACGCGCCGCCACAATCCGCTTCGATGCCGGGAATGTTATTGTCACGGGCGCCTTCCATGACAGTCAGCCCATTAGCCACGTCTACGACATGCTCGGTGCCGCCATGCTCGATATAGGTGATCTTGGCCATCAAAGCCCCCTCTTATTCCTTGGTTCAAAGTGGTATTTAGCCCTCTGATGTTGAAGCCGCCAGTCCCTTTTGTAGGCAGAGCCTTTTTGGCTTGTCACACTCTACAATTGTTCTATTTTTGTTCTCATGCAGATTTTGTCTCGCTCTTATTCTGATGCCCGCCCCTGGCCGCGCCCGCCCGCGTGTTTGCGTGCTTGCGATCTGGGTTTGCCTCCGATCAATGCTCGCGTGGCCGTGGCCGGGCTGGTTATCCTGCGCCAGCGGCCAGGCACTGCCAAGGGTGTGATTTTCATAACACTCGAAGACGAAACGGGGGTGGTCAATGTTATCGTCTGGCGCAACATCTATGAAAGATTTCGCCGAGCAGTAGTTGCGGGCCGTTTGCTGCGCGTTACGGGGCGGATGCAGCGCGCCCATGATGTGACCCATGTTTTGGCCGAACAGATCGAAGATATCTCTCCCTTGCTCGACCAATTACTAAGCGAAGGGACTGGCCGAACCGTGGCAGCCGAAAGACGCACCAATGATATAGATGGCTACCAAACCCGATAGAGCGTTACGCGGAAAGCGCGAATGCCCCCGCGTCGCCTTATGTACAAGACTTCAACGCGATAGGTAATATGTGATGTTTCAGGTACTTCGACAAACGCTATAATCGGCAACCAAGGCTATGCAGACCGGGGACTGCGCGTTAGGTTGCAGCCAAAAAGCCCGGAACACAGGCATAAGCATGACATCCCGATCCATGATCCTCGCAATGGCTATGGCGTTTGCCCTATCAGCCTGCGCGCCCAACGCAATTGAAGCACCGGAAAACATTGATCCAATATTCTTGGCCACAGCGCCGCCGGATGCGCCCCCCGGAACATGCTGGGACAAGACCATAAGCCCCGCAGTGATTGAGACACGGACACAGAAAACCCTGCTGCGGTCAGCCCGCATCAGCGCAGATGGACAGATTCAGGCAGCACCAATCTATAAGACAAAAACCATTCACCACGTCGTGCGTCCAAGACAAGAGGACTGGTTCCAGACACTGTGTGGAGCACAACTGACCCCGGACTTTATCGCTTCTGTGCAACGCGCCTTACAGGCCCGAGGCCACTTTAGTGGGCCTGTTACATCTAAAATGGACAAGCGCACGCGTGTTGCCGTGCGTCGATACCAGCAGTCCAAAGGGGTCAACAGTGAGGCGCTAGCATTATCAACAGCACGCGAGCTGGGCCTGATCGCAGCTTATGGCAATCCCCTCGCAAATTAACGCTGATGGGTTCAGTTTGTCATCGCAAGAGGCTTTGTTGCACAAAAGGGCCTGAGATTGAGCTTCCCCTTTCCCCGGATGGACTTAGCCTAC
>JABITU010000215.1 GCA_018668195.1 Tateyamaria sp.
GACAGCGGAAAACGAACGTACAGCATCACCGCCAAATGAATGATCTCTGGGCTTGTTTTGAAGTACCTGAATGGGGAGTGTTTTGTCATTTGCGGATGCTACAAATACACCCTGCTCGCTTCAACCAAGTTTAATCTGACAGTACCCTTCTGGGAGCTTAATACTATCCAACACTAGTGCTGAAGCGTATTCAGCCAGGTCCCCAAAACGCGCGCTAGGTCAGACAAGACTTGCTGCATATGGACAAAATTCGGTTTTTTGGAAAGAGTTGCTTCTTCCATGTAAAGTGCGCGGTTGACCTCTATCTGAAGGCTGTGGCGACCTTGATCCGGCTGGCCATGGCGGCGCACCAACTCGAAGCCTTTGTAGGGGTCGTTGACCGAAACGGTGAAGCCGCAACTCTGCAAGT
The DNA here is from genome assembly GCA_018668195.1 of Tateyamaria sp. Next base: position 410 of record JABITU010000215.1, read on the forward strand.
AACCGACGACGCAATCGCGTATCTGCGGCGCGCAAGTGGTACCTTCCCTGTCACTGACAACAAAGTCGGGACGCGGCACAGCGCCGTCTTCGGTTGTGCGGTCGCCCATGCTGGCCATCGAATGGCAATCGACGTGAATGACCCGTCCGTGTGCGGCATGAGCGGCGTCGATGAGATCGGCCAAGGCGGCATGGTAGGGCCGCCAATAGCCCTCAACCCGGCGCGAGACTTCTGACACAGACAGTTTCCGGTCATAGATCGGGCCAAGCGCCTTCATGTCCTTCCAGATCAATCCGACGCCACGCTCCAGCGTTTTTGAAGTTGGGTTCACTGCATGTGGCCACTCAGCGTCAAACATGGTCACATCGACATCGTCTTCATTGCGGTTCGGGTCGATGTAACTGCGCGGAAACAAGGCATGCAGAAGGGTGGCGCTGTGATCCATGACGCCGGAAAACAGCTCTTCGACATGGGCATCCTCGGATCGCCGCAGCGTCATACGGTCAATTGCATGGCCAAAATCTTCAGGGTAAATCGAGCCGGAATGCGGGCTGTCGAAGACAATTGGCAAGGCAGCGCCATGAGGGCGGTGAATACGAAAAGGATCGATCATGTTTGGTTCCAGAAGTGGCAAGAAACGTGGCGGTCTTGCGAAATTTCTTCCAAGTCGGGTGCCTGTGCGCGGCAACGATCCTGCGCAAGCGGGCAACGGGGGTTGAAATGGCAACCCGGCGGTGGATCGAGGGGCGACGGGATCTCCCCAATGATTGGCTCAAAGGTCCGCTGGCGCTGGTCCAGCCGCGGGGCTTCGGCCAGCAGAGCCTTGGTGTAGGGATGGCGCGGGTTCGCGAACAGCTCTTCTGTGGGTGCGCTTTCGACGATCCGGCCCAGATACATAATCGCCACTCTGTCGGCGATATGTTCAACCACGCTCAGGTCATGGCTGATGAACAAATAGGTCAATCCAAGCTCGGACCGCAGGTCCATAAAGAGGTTGATGACTTGTGCCTGAATGGACACATCAAGGGCTGCAATCGCCTCGTCACAGACCAGGAACTTGGGTTTAACCGCTAAAGCGCGGGCGATGCCGATCCGCTGTCTTTGCCCGCCGGAAAACTGGTGCGCGTAGCGTTTCTTCAGTGATGGGTCGAGGCCAACTTTCTTCATAATTTCGTCGACGTAGTCAGAGGTTTCGGCCTTGCTGACCAGCCCGTGAATCCGTGGTGCCTCGCCGATGATGTCTTCAACCCGCATACGCGGATTAAGGCTGGCGAACGGGTCTTGAAAGATCATCTGGACGGCCAGCGTGGCGGCGCGTTTGTCGGCGGCATTCATGTCTGCCAAATCGCGCCCCTCAAACAGGATGCGCCCATCACTGGCGTTATGTATACCCGCCACAACCCGGCCTAGCGTCGATTTTCCGCAGCCGCTTTCGCCCACTAGTCCCAGCACCTCACCCGGAGCGATAGCCAGATCAACGTTGTCGACCGCATGCACGGTTTCCTCGTGGATATCAGCGCCAAGTTTTTGAGCCAGCTTGCCAGCAATATCCAAGCGTTTGGTGAAACGTTTGGAAACGCCAGAGATCTCAAGAATGGGGTTGGTCATGCAATCGCCCCATCTTGCTGTGGGTGAAAACAGCGCAGGCGACGACCGTCAAAGTCTTCGACGTCAGGTGACGTGGCACAGGCCTGCGTTGCGCTTTGACAGCGCGGCGCAAAGGCGCATCCTTGTGGAAGTGCGAGCATATTGGGTGCCATCCCTTCGATCTGGTACAGCCTCTGCCCGCGTTTATTGGCGGACGGCACCGACCCCAAAAGCCCAACCGTGTAAGGATGGCGTGGTCTGTCGATGATGTCATCGGTTCCGCCCTGCTCGACAATCCGGCCCGCATACATCACCGAAATGCGATCAGCGAGACCGGCCACCACCGCAAGGTCATGTGTGATCCAGATCATCGCAGTGCCGGTGCGGCGCGTCAGGTTCTGTGCCTCGTGAATGATCTGTGCTTGGATGGTGACGTCTAGTGCTGTCGTCGGTTCATCGGCAATTATCAGATCGGGTTTATTCAGGAACGCTGTCGCAATCGCCACGCGTTGCCGCATGCCACCTGACAGTTGGTGTGGATAGGCGCGCAGGCGTTCCTCGGGGGATGGAATTCCAACAAGGCCGAGCGCGTCGCGACTGCGTTCCCATGCAGTCTGGTGGTCTACGTATTCATGCGCTGTAATTGCCTCGATCATTTGCGTGTCGATCCGCAGCACTGGGTTCAGCGTCATCATCGGGTCTTGAAAGATCATCGCAATCCGATTGCCGCGCAGCTTCTGCAGAGCTTTCTCGGACGCGTTTGCAATCTCGGTTCCGTTGAACTTGATCGAGCCTTCGGTGATGCGGCCTGGCGGGTCAATGAGACCAAGGATCGAAAAGCCTGTTATTGATTTGCCAGACCCGCTTTCACCAACAAGACCCATAATCTCGCCTTTGCCGACGGAAAAATCGATGCCATCCACGGCCTTCACCACGCCTGCACGCGTGAAGAAATGCGTACATAGGCCTTTGACCTCGAGTGTCGCGCTCATTTCTTCATCCTCGGGTTCAGCACGTCGCGTAAGTGATCGCCGACAAGGTTGATCAATACTACGGTCAGCAGAAGCGCTACGCCGGGGAAAATCGAAATCCAATAGCGGCCCGACATCATATATTCAAATCCGTTAGCGATCAGGACACCTAGGCTGGGTTCGGTCTGCGGCAGGCCGACGCCGAGAAAAGACAACGTTGCTTCAAGCGAAATCGCACTAGCGGTTTGCACCGTGCCAACCACAATCAGTGGGGCCATGCAGTTGGGCAGAATATGTCGAAAAACGATGCGCGTCTGCGACAGGCCAAGGCACTGTGCAGCCTCGACATATTCTTTGCGCCGTTCAACCAAAGCCGTGCCGCGCACCGTGCGCGCGTAA
>JABITU010000216.1 GCA_018668195.1 Tateyamaria sp.
GGAGTTTATTTGGTAAGATGAAGTTGGGCCCGTTATGAAGCTGCAAGATTTAGAAGTCATTGTTACAGCGCCACCCGCACCTGGTTGGGGCGGTCGGTATTGGATCTTGGTTAAGGTCACCACGGACACCGGCATCGTTGGTTGGGGGGAATGCTATGCTTCCTCTGTCGGGCCAATTGCGATGAAAGCTGTGATCGAGGACGTTTTTGCCCGCCATATGCAGGGCGAGAACCCTGAGAACATCGAGTTGATGTATCGCCGTGTTTACTCCTCTGGATTTACGCAGCGTCCTGACCTTAGCGTTATTGGCGCATTTTCTGGACTTGAAATCGCATGCTGGGATGTTTTGGGCAAAGACCGTGATCGGCCTGTTCACGCCCTAATTGGCGGGCGCATGAATGATCGCATCCGTGCCTATACCTACCTTTATCCTTTGCCTCACCACGACATAAATGCCTTTTGGACTTCACCAAAGATGGCTGCCGAGACTGCACTTGATTGCGTAGCGCGTGGATATACAGCGGTTAAGTTTGACCCTGCTGGCCCATACACACTGCGTGGTGGACACATGCCTGCCATGAGTGACATCACCCAATCTGTGGCCTTTTGCAAAGCCATCCGCGAGGCCGTTGGTGACAAGGCGGACCTGCTATTTGGAACCCATGGCCAGTTCACTACGGCGGGTGCTATTCGGTTGGCCCAAGCCATCGAACCATATAGCCCACTTTGGTACGAAGAACCTGTGCCACCAGACGCGGTGGAGCAAATGGCTCAAGTGGCACGCAGCACCCGCATACCTGTTGCGACAGGTGAGAGATTGACAACAAAAGCCGAGTTCGCCCCCGTCTTGCGCAGCGGGGCCGCCGCGATATTGCAACCTGCATTGGGCCGTGCAGGCGGTATCTGGGAGATGAAAAAGGTTGCCGCGATGGCTGAGGTTTACAACGCACAGATGGCACCGCACTTGTATGCGGGCCCCATTGAGTGGGCCGCCAACATCCAATATGCAGCATCGATCCCCAACATCCTGATGTGTGAGTGCATTGAAACCCCATTCCACGACCAATTGATCAAAGGCAGCATTCGCGTTGAGGACGGTTTTATTACCCCTCCAACAGCCCCTGGCCTTGGCATTGATGTCGACGAAGCACTGGCGCGCGCCCACCCATACATTGACGATGGTCTGCATTTAGAAATGCAAGAAGTGCCCTGTGACTATGTGAATGGCAATTCCTTTGCAGGTGGGGCCCCGATCAAGACTTAGTGCCTTTCCCTTGCGCCTGCGTTTCGCTATCTGATGTTTTAATTTAAAACACCCACGACCAAAGGATACCGTAGCCATGGCGCTGGAAAAGAAATTCGACGCGACAACCGCAGAACCCCGTCTCTATCAAGCATGGGAAGCGGCAGGTTGTTTTGTGGCAGGCGCAAACGCCAAGCCAGAGGCCAGCAGCTATTGCATCATGATACCACCGCCAAACGTCACGGGCGTTTTGCACATGGGCCACGCGTTCAACAACACGCTTCAAGATATCATGATGCGCTGGAAGCGTATGCAGGGTTTTGACACGCTATGGCAGCCGGGCACAGACCACGCGGGCATCGCCACGCAAATGGTTGTGGAGCGCAAACTGGCTGAAACACAGCAGCCTTCGCGCGCTGAAATGGGGCGCGATGCGTTCCTTGAAAAGGTTTGGGAGTGGAAAGAAGAATCCGGCGGTCAGATCATCAATCAGCTTAAACGCCTTGGTGCGTCATGTGATTGGGATCGTGAAGCCTTCACTATGTCGGGCAATTTCCCTGACGCCGTGATCAAAGTCTTTGTTGAAATGTATAACAAGGGCCTGATCTATCGCGGTAAACGTCTGGTCAATTGGGACCCGCATTTCGAGACAGCGATTTCCGATCTTGAGGTCGAAAATGTTGAGACGCCGGGCCACATGTGGCACTTCAAATATCCACTCGCTGGTGGCGCGACCTATACCTACATCGAAAAAGATGAGGACGGGAATGTCACGTTGGAAGAGACCCGCGATTACATTTCAATCGCAACCACACGTCCAGAAACCATGCTGGGTGATGGCGCGGTTGCTGTGCATCCATCAGACGAACGTTACGCGCCTATCGTTGGCAAGTTGTGCGAAATTCCTGTTGGTCCAAAAGAATTCCGCCGCCTGATCCCGATCATCACGGATGAATATCCTGACAAGGATTTCGGATCTGGTGCGGTGAAGATCACGGGTGCCCACGATTTCAACGACTATCAAGTTGCCAAACGTGGCGGCATTCCGATGTTCAACCTAATGGACACGAAAGCCGCAATGCGCACCGATGGTAAGCCATATGCGGAAGAAGCTGCCGTGGCCCAAGCGATTGCAAATGGCACCCAAGAATTCGACGAGGCGATGATCGCCGCGATGAACCTTGTGCCCGAAGAATACCGTGGCATGGATCGCTTTGAGGCGCGCAAGAAGGTTGTCCAAGACATCACCGATGAGGGGCTGGCTGTTATGGTGCCTGTCACGACAACGGATGATGAGGGTGAAGAGACAACAACGTTGATCCCTTACGTTGAGAACAAGCCGATCATGCAGCCATACGGCGACCGCTCCAAGGTTGTGATCGAACCGTTGCTGACGGACCAATGGTTTGTGGACACGGACCAGATCGTTCAGCCTGCGCTGGATGCAGTGCGCAATGGTGATGTGA
>JABITU010000021.1 GCA_018668195.1 Tateyamaria sp.
GATCACGTCGTCCAAGCTGGACCAATCTACATTTGGATTTCGTGCTATCAGCGCAGCAATTGGAATTGCGGCAAGATCATCAGCGCGTACAGTAGATAAAGCCCCGCCGTAGCGGCCAATTGGCGTACGCTGCGCGTCACATATGTATGCGTCCATGTTCAATCTCCCCGACGCAATAGATATGGTGGTACGTGACTCGTAGCAATTAAAACGTTACGACATTTCTGAAGAAAATATGTTTTTGTAACTTTTCCCTTAAAGGTTGCTTATCGGTCTGCCAATTGTAAGCGCGGCTTAGACCCCACCTATACGGCGTAGTTCCAGGGTAGCAGTTCATCAATGTCCTTCTGCTTATGGCCATTGACGATGGCAGTGAGGACGCCGGTCAAATAACTGTGCGGCTCGATCTGGTTCAGTTTACAGGTCTCGATGAGCGACGCGAGCATTGCCCAGTTTTGGGCCCCGGCGTCGTGACCGGCAAAGAGCGCGTTTTTTCGTTGGAGGGCGATTGGGCGGATGGTGCGTTCGACGGCATTGCTGTCCATCTCGATGCGGCCATCGGACAGGAACAGGATCAGTCCGTCCCAGTATTTGGCGATGTATTTGAGGGCTTCACCTGTTGGTGACTTGGCAGATACCTGTGATCTGGCTTGATCCAGCCAAGATTTGAACGCCACGATCTTGGGCGCGGACTTTTGCTGACGGATAGCCATGCGTTCTTGAGCTGACGTGCCACGCGCCTGCGCTTCGATCCGATACAGGGTTGCGATCTGTTTTAGACCTTCCTCGGCGATGGGGGCCACATTGTTATGGGTCAGCTCATAAAGCTTGCGCCGCGCGTGTGCCCAACAATACGCCAGTTGGATTGGCGCATTGTCACGCAGATCAAGCACGCGGTTGTATCCGGCATAGCCGTCGACCTGCAGAATGCCACCAAAGCTCTGCAATATCTCGGATGCGTATTTGCCAGATCGCCCCGGTGTGTAGGTAAAGACTACGCCGGGTGGTTCCGGTCCGTTCCAGCCTCGATCATCACGCGCTAATGCCCAGAAGTACCCCTTCTTGGTTTTGCCGCTTCCCGGATTGAGAACCGGCGTGGGCGTCTCGTCCATGAACAACTTCGAACTTGTTTTGAGGTTGGCTAGCAAAGCATCGTGTACGGGCTTCAACTCATGCGCCGCTTTGCCGACCCAGAACGCCAAGGTAGAGCGGTCGATATCGACGCCCTGACGCGCATAGATCTGGCTTTGGCGATATAAGGGCAAGTGATCGGCATACTTCGACACGATGACGCTGGCGATTGTCGCCTCGGTTGGCATGCCGCCTTCGATCAAGCGCGACTTGGCGGGTGCTTGCACAACCCCTGCCTCACAGGACCGGCAGGCATATTTGGGGCGGCGCGTGACAATCACACGGAACTGCGCGGGCACGATATCCAGCCGTTCGCTGACATCTTCGCCAATGATGTGGCGCCTGGCTCCACAGCCGCAAGTGACATCGGGCGCAATAATCTCTTCGATGCGCGGGAGGTGCTTGGGCAGGACACCGCGCCCTTTGGATGGCTTTGTCGCGCCTGCCGTCTTGGGCGGATCAATCGCTTCATCCTCGGCATGCACGATGGCTATGGCCGCCTCAATGTCTTCCAACGCGAGGTGATATTGGTCAGGATGCCCCTTCTCGGACTTCGCGCCGTAAAGGGCGCGCTTGAAGTCGGCGAGCAACTTCTCAAGGCGAATGATGCGACCTTCCTTGCGCTCGATGATCCCGTCTTGCTCTGACATCTTCGCCTGCGAGGCCATGACAATGGCCTTGAGCGCATCGATATCGTCAGGAAGATCAGCAGCAGAGGTCATGCCTGTGATTTATCAAAATCAGGGGCGATCCGCCCGTGCAAAGCATCACCCGAGTCACTCTGCCGCAGCCGGTGGGCGGGCCTCCAATGCGGTGACACGACGCCAATCCAGACCGGCAAACAGGGCCTCAAATTGTGCAGCATCCAGCCGCAAAATACCGTCCTTGATTGCAGGCCATTTGAACGCGTTTTGCTCGAGCCGCTTGTAGGCCATCACCAAACCCGTCCCATCCCACCAGATCATCTTCAGCCGGTCGGCGCGTTTGGCACGGAACACATAGACCGCACCATCAAAAGGCTTCTTCTTGAGGTGGCTCTGTACCAACGCTGCCAAACCATCGTGCCCCTTGCGGAAGTCCACCGGTTTGGTCGCAACAAAGATCTGCACGCCATGCGATGGGTGGATCACAGCGCCGCCGCAATCTCTGCGATCCTCACAGCTGAAGTGTCAGCCGACAGTCGGATCGTCACGTCGCCCTTCAACAAGTCGATCACGCCGACCTCTGCCTCACCCACGTCTGAAAGCGGAACGGCAGGTTCCTCAATCGCAACCGGAACAAAAGAAACGCCATCCAGGTTCGGCAGGACCAACTTGCCCTCTCGGGCCATCCGACGCCAATCCGACAAATGGCTCGGCACCATGCCGTAGCGCTCGGCCACGCCCTTGACCGTCGCACCGTCAACCAACGTCTCTGCAACAATCCGCGCCTTGAGTTCGTCAGGCCAATGTCGTTGCCCCCTAGGTCCGCGCGTCGCATCAACGAGAAACTCGTTCATAGCCTCCATGGAGAAACTCCCTCAAATCCATGAGATACGGACTCGCAGAATACACACGTCAACAGAAGGTGGGGTCTAAGCTGCGCTTACACAAGAACAGCTTCTGATCAACGAAAAACTGGCGAAAAAACCGCCAGAGGCGCAGAGGTCCGAGCAATTGTGACCTATGCCCAGCAGGCGTCGTTTCATCGGAAAATTGCGCGAGCAACGCCTCTCGCGCCTAGAATTTCAACTTA
>JABITU010000217.1 GCA_018668195.1 Tateyamaria sp.
GAGCGCTTCAAGGCTGTCCATCAGAGGTGCTGCGAAGGGCGATTCGCCATCATTGTCCAGCTCGATACCGATAGAACGGGAGTTCATGTCGTCTAGACCTTGCCATTCACCCGCACCTGCATGCCAAGCGCGTTGACCTTCGCCCACCAGCTGCGTGATCTGGCCGGACTTGCTGATCACGTAATGAGCGGAGACCTCTGCCTGCGGATCACACAGATACGAAATTGCGGCATCCGCAGATGCCATTGCAGTGTAGTGTAGAATTACAAATTGCGGCACCAAACCGCCGCGTCGGGACCCACAATTGGGTGACTGGTGCTGGTGTATCAGATGCATTCCGTGGCTCAGCCCCCGGAAGCACGCCGGAATGGTGCCGGATCCCAGGCACAGGCGTATCCATCGCCATCTGGGTCAAGGCCGCGACGATCCCGCTTTGGCCCCCCACGTGCAAGAAAGTCGATCTGCGCCTCGTTAGGCGAGCCATATTCAGCACAGTTGCGCTGATATCTTCTGGCAGAACCTATGCGCAGTCGGCGATGCACCTTGTTGCCCTTTGGGTGGCGCGTTTGAAGCGCGTACTCAACAACGTTTGGCCGTCTGTTACCCGTTCGAGACGGCAAAGCGGTCGGCTGTACCACTTGATATTGCTGACGGTTCGCGGCAATCCGGGCCGCGTCGCTTTCGATAGATTGTCGGCTGGCCACGGCGTCAAAATTGTTCTCGTCGGAAATGCCTGGGTTGTTCAGGAGCTCAGGCGGCGCATTCGATGGGCTTGCATGCAAGACTGCCTCGCCCGAATTGGCGCGGGTCGACACAACATCCTGGCGAGCCGCGTTGCGGGAAAGTTCACGGTCAAGCCCTTGCGGATCAGAAACTGCGCGGGGCGCGGTTTGGCCCTGAGGAACCGTTTGCGCATTTGGCAGGGTTTGCGCCGACATTGTAGGTGTCACAGGTACATTTTGCGCGTCCAACTGAGCAGCGCGTATTGCGGGGTTCTCAAAGCCAACACCGCGGCCAGGATCTACGACACCCACTCCGCTATCGGGGATCGCTGGTTGGCATGCGCCCAGCACAGCGATTAAACCGGCTGCCAGTAATTTGCGGTTCATCGTCTCGGCCCTACCATTGAAAGGTTGGAATGTGCGACGCCTACCACCATTTTTCAGGCTTGGCTACAAAGCCCGCTCGGGCCTCGAGAGCGTAAGCGGTATTCAGCAAATCGCCCTCTTCCCAAGGGCGTCCAATCAATTGCAACCCCAAGGGCAAGCCCTGTGCATCCATACCTGCAGGCACGGCGATACCCGGTAGGCCTGCCATGTTCACAGTCACGGTAAAGACATCGTTCAAGTACATTTGCACCGGATCATCCGAGGCCTCGCCCAAACCAAAAGCTGAGGACGGTGTAGCAGGTGTCAGGATCGCGTCGATCCCCTTGGCGAATACGTCTTCAAAATCCTTCTTGATCAATGTGCGCACCTTCCGCGCGCGATTGTAATAGGCGTCATAGAAACCCGCCGACAGCACATAGGTACCGATCATAACACGCCGCTGAACCTCGGCGCCGAAACCTTCAGCGCGGGTCTTTTCATACATCTCGGTGATGCCATCGCCGTGATCCAGCTTGGCACGATGACCATAGCGCACGCCGTCATAGCGCGCGAGGTTCGAAGATGCCTCGGCAGGGGCAATCACGTAATAGGCAGGCAGTGCATATTTTGTATGCGGCAGAGAGATATCAACGATCTCGGCACCTGCATCGCGCAGCATCTCGGCCCCGTTTTTCCACAAGGTTTCAATTTCTTCGGGCATGCCGTCCATGCGATATTCGACGGGTATGCCGATTTTCTTACCCTTAATGTCGCCCGTTAGCATCGCCTCAAAATCTGGCACTGGCAGATCGGCAGAGGTCGAATCCTTGGGGTCATGGCCGCACATCGCTTCGAGCATGATTGCTGCGTCACGCACCGATTTGGTCATTGGCCCTGCCTGATCCAGAGAGGAAGCGAACGCCACAACACCCCAGCGCGAACAGCGGCCATAGGTTGGCTTGATACCCGTGATGCCGGTAAAGGCGGCTGGTTGGCGGATTGATCCGCCAGTATCAGTGCCGGTCGCCGCCAGACATAGATCGGCCGCAACCGCCGACGCAGACCCACCCGAAGAACCGCCCGGTGTCAGATCGCGCGCGTCCGCTTTCCACGGGTTAACCACATTGCCATAAACAGAAGTTTCGTTAGACGAGCCCATGGCGAATTCGTCCATGTTCAGCTTGCCCAGCATTACCGCACCATTGTTCAGCAGGTTCTGGCTTACGGTGCTTTCGTATTCAGGCAAAAACCCCTCGAGGATCCGGCTGCCAGCTTGGCTTGGAACACCTTTGGTGCAGAAAAGATCCTTGATCCCAATGGGCAGTCCACACATGGCGGGCACGTCGCCCGCCTTGATGCGGGCATCCGCCGCGGTCGCTTGATCGCGGGCCATTTCGGGCGTGTTGTGCACAAAAGCGTTCAATGCGCCTGCGCCTTCAATTGCGTCCAGACAGGCATCTGTCAGTTCGACACTTGTTACATCACCAGCTCGCAGTGCATCGCGCGCCTCGGCCAAGCGCAGTTTATTCAGCTCGCTCATTATTCCACCACCTTGGGCACAGCAAAAAACCCCTCGCGGGCATCGGGCGCATTGGTCAGCACAGCCCCCTGCTGATCGCCATCCGTCACCACATCATCGCGCCGCTTCAGCCGCTGGGGCGTGACCGATGTCATCGGCTCCACGCCCTCTACGTCGACCTCTTCGAGCTGCTCGATAAAACCTAGGATCGTGTTGAATTCAGCAGCCAAGACTGGCAGCGCTTCAGGCTCGACCTTAATCCGGGCCAGTTTCGCCACCCGGGCGGCGGTACGTTCATCGATCGACATGATTGACCTCAAGTTGCGTGTTGTCTGCGGCTTTAGCGCGGGTGCGGCGCACCTTCAAGCCTCTGCCCTTGCGGCCAGCCTCCCTTTGGCACAGTTTCAAGAAAATCACAGGGGGCAACACATAATGAAACTGACATTGCATCATGTCAATCTCGCCACAGACAACGTCGGAAGGATGGACAGCTTTTACCGCGATGTGCTGGGGTTGCAGTCAGAAACCCAAGGTCTGCCAACGCTTGAGAAAAAGCAAGGCTACTCCGGCGATGTTGCCTTTGTCACCGATGGCGCAATCCAGACACATCTGGCGCAAAAGGATCCGTTGGCGGGCTTTAACGCGGGCCAGATGGTCAACCCGGTCAGCCATGGGCATATCGCCTATCGCACCGATGATCTTGCTGCGTTCAAGGCGCGTCTCGACGCCCAAGCCATCCCTTATGCCGACTGGGGCAATCGGGCGGTGGCGGGATGGGATCAAATCTTTTTCTATGATCCCGATGGGAATGTTATCGAAGTGCATCAAGTCTCGGACGAAACATAGCGTCGATAGGCCTCGATCATCCAGCCCAGCATCATCGCATTTAGGATATGCCAAAGAAAATGCGTGCCAAGCGGCCAGTTGGAACACAGGATTTCATCCAGACTGCGCGCCATCAACGACACCAGCAAAATCACGGCCCCGACGACAAAGCCGCGCGCTAACACTGGCACGCGACGCCACAGCAGCACGGCATATGCTAGGATCAAGACGGGCACCGGCATATAACCGGCAGACACCCCGAGGACCGGCAAAGTTTGCCAAAACGGAATGGTTGCGATGGCATAGGGCGCAAAAAGCGTCGTTGCCAGAAAGGCCGCCCACAACGGCATTCCCCAAACATCGCGATTGACCGCAAACAGGTATAGCAGAATGAACATTGCAATGGGCGTTACATCTGCAATGGCCGCCCAAACCTGTCCATGGGTGTGAAACAGAAAACTGCCAAAGCCAATCAGGCACAGGATCACCGACAAGCCTCTGGCGCGCGGTAATCCCGCTGATCGCTGCCACATCACCAGCGCCACGAGCACAAAGGCAAGATTGGTCAGCGCGTTTACCGGCTCAGCCCAATACGCCGGGGTCAGACGTTCGCAATATCCATCAATCTCGCTCAAATAATCGATTTTACATTCTCTCGCAAAATATCCCCGGGACATTTATGTATGCCACCGCGCAAGCCAGGGTGACCCAACCGGCAGGACAGAAAATAAACATCATCGATAGAGTCCACCGCTCTGCACTACAGCCTGCGCTCCGCGAAAAAGTCACGCAGCAGCGCTTCGGCTTGCGCGGCAGCAATACCATCATAAACTTCGGGCACGTGATGGGCCTGAGGGTGGCTGAACACGCGCGCTCCATGAGCGACGCCGCCCGACTTGGGATCTGATGCACCGTAATAGACCCGCGCGATCCGCGCCGCTGCAATGGCTGCCGCACACATCGCGCATGGTTCAAGCGTTACATACAGATCATGCCCGGCCAACCGCTCCGATCCCACCGCTGCACAGGCAGCGCGGATGACCAGCATTTCGGCATGGGCTGTAGGGTCTGCCAATTCGCGGGTGCGGTTACCTGCCCGCGCCACTATAACGCCACCGCGCACGATCACGGCACCCACCGGCACCTCGCCACGTGCACCTGCGTCGCGCGCTTGGGTCAGCGCATCTTGCATGAATGATCGAAACTTCATGTCCTCACCTGCCACGTCCCTTGCCCCGCGCGCAAGCCACAGCTATTGCCTGAGCATGACCAATGACCCCGCAAAAGGCGACCGCATCGCCAAAGTCCTCGCCCGCGCAGGCATCGCCAGCCGCCGTGGTGCCGAAGAGATCATCGCCGCAGGCCGCGTGCACGTTAATGGCAAAAAGATCGACAGCCCCGCCCTGAATGTTGATATATCAGACCGGATCACGGTTGATGGCCAGCCGCTGGCCCCGCCCGCGCCTGCGCGTCTTTGGCTGTATCACAAGCCGACCGGGTTGGTCACAACCGACCGTGACGAAAAACACCGCACAACGATCTATGACAGCCTGCCCGATGACATGCCGCGGGTGATGTCGGTAGGCCGCCTTGATATCAATTCCGAAGGGCTGTTGCTGTTGACGAATGACGGCGGCATCAAGCGCAAGATGGAGTTGCCAGCAACCGGGTGGATGCGCCGCTACCGGGTGCGAATAAATGGCCGCCCTAGCGACGCGTCGCTTGAGCCTCTGCGCAAAGGGATCATCATCGAAGGCGAACGTTTCCAACCGATGCAAGTCACGCTGGACCGCCAGCAGGGGGCCAACGCCTGGCTGACGGTTGGCCTCCGCGAAGGCAAAAACCGCGAAATCCGGCGGGCTATGGATAGCATCGGGCTGTCGGTCAACCGGCTGATCCGCATCAGCTACGGACCGTTCCAGCTGGGCGATCTGAAGCCCGGGGGTGTTGAAGAAATCAAACGCCGCATTCTGCGTGAACAACTGGGACTGGACGTCGAAGAAGATGTTTCTGGCACCGCGCGCAAGACACCTAAAACCAGCCGCGGGCCACGCAAGCCCACAGTCAAGCATAGCCCCCCACGTCCTGGCCCAAAAGAGCGTGCGCGCGCCAAACCTACAAAAGGCAAGCCGCGCCCTAACTCAGAGCCAAGACGGGGACCCAAGCCACGCTAAAGCGTTATGCAACCCCCTTAAATCAAATGACATTGTTTAAAATGAAAGATTTCTATGCGTTAGGTGATGTGTGATGTTTCAGGTATTTCGTCAAATGCCTGAGCCGGTTCCGCGAAAGAACAACCGATAGAGCGGCGGCACAAAGATCAGCGTGAGTGGCGATGCCAACAGCAAGCCGCCAATCATCAATGTCGCCATCGGCTCAAACAGCGCACCGCCGGCCAATGCCATAGGAAGAAGGCCCAAAACTGTTGTCAGCGACGTCAGCAGAACCGGGCTCAACCGCTTTTTGGCGGCGGTGACAATCGCATCATCAAGCGGCCGGGTGCGCCGTTCAATGTCGATTTGATCGATAAGCACGATCGCATTGTTGATGATAATCCCCATCAGCGAAATGAGCCCTAAAATCGCAAAGAACGAAAGCGGCTGGCCAGTCATCAACAACGCGAGCGGAGCGCCCACCACGATCAGCGGAATGGTCATAAAAGTGATGGCAACGCGCCGCATCGAATTGAACTGGAACACCAGCGCCGCAATCATGACCATAAGCGCGTAGGGCATCCCACCCAGCAGGTTGCTGTTCGCTTCGGCCGAATCGGCGCTTTCGCCGCCAATCACAACCTCATAGGCTGGGCCCAGGTCCAACGCAGCAATCGTCGGTGCGATCAATGCCTCGACCTCTGCGGCGGCCAGCGTCCTGCTTTTACCAGATATGACGATCTGGCGCTTCTGGTCTTCGCGACGCAGTTGCGACAAGGTCAGCCGAGGCTGAAACCGCGCCACCTGATCCAGTGATATCAGGCCACTGTCTGTCGGCACGGACAGGTTTGCAAGATCTTCGAGACTGTCGCGAAACACTTCCTGAGCGCGCAGAACTATTGGAATTTGATCGGTCCCATCCCGGAAGATCGAGTATTCCGCCCCCGAGAAATAGGTTTGCATCACGTTCGATATGTCGCTTGAGGTCACACCCAATTCACGGGCCTTTTCCTGCAGGATATCAATGCCGACGGTCAGGCTTTTGCTGCCCCAATTGTTTGTATTGAGCACAAGCCCCGGAACAGTGTCAAAAGCCGCCTCGACACGCGCCGCCGCGGATAGCAAGACATCTGCATTAGGCCCGGTGACTTCAACCTCAACGATACCGGATTCGTTGCCACCCATCGACAAACGGGTCACCCGCGCGCGCACCGCCGGATAGGATTGGATCAGGTGGCGCCGGGCGCGTTCGGCAGCGGCGACCGCGCCCTCAAATGTGTATGTGTTCACCACAAAAAAGGCGCTCGATGGATCGGTATCTGCAGGAGACAGCGCAAGGTAAAAGCGCGGTCCACCGTGGCCAACAAACAACGTGGTGTTGGCGATCTCTGGGTTCTGATCGGCATCTCTCAGCCACGCATCGATAGCAAGCGTCTCGTCGCGGGTGGCACTGATGGCGCTGCCTTTGGGCAGATCAACATACACAAGAAACTCAGCCCGCTCAGAAAGTGGAAACATCTCGGATTTAAGTTGGCCAAAACTGGTTACGCCGTAAGCCACCATCAAATAACAGACCGCAACAACCGGTATTCCAAACCGCAGACCGCGTCGGACCACTGCACCATAGGCCCGCTCCAGCAGGCCCTCGCGGATTTCTTTTTGGGGTTTTGGACGCAAGAGCACCGCTGCGAGGAAAGGAAGAATATAATGCGCGGTCAGCCACGATCCCGCAAGCATCAGCGCGACCACCGCGCCTAATGAAAAAGCAAACTCCCCCGTTGTTCCTTCGAGGATCAGCATCGGCAGAAAAGCGGAAACAGTTGTGATCGACGCAACTGCCAATGGTACGAAAAACTGCCCACCCGCACCAATGGCAGCATCGCTTGGGGTCGCGCCCTCTTTGATCCGTCGGTCGATGTCCTCAACGACGACTAGCCCGTTGTCGACCAGCAAACCCAACGAGATGATCACCGCCGCAATCGAGATCTGCTCAAGGTCGATGCCCATGCGCGACATCCCCAACAAGGCGAATGTCACCGTGAAGGGCACAATGGCAGCAATCACCAGCGCAGGACGCAGCCCAAGAAAGATGAACATGACCACCAGCACCACCGCAAAGGTTTGCGCGACATTAGACAAAGCGTTGTTGATTGACTGGGTGACGTTGGTTTCCTGAAAGGTCGAGATGCGATACGATATGCCGATGGGCTGGGCCTGTTCGAGCTGTTCGATTTCGGCAAGAAGCGTGGCGCCAAGAGTCTGAATGTCGCGGTCTTCTGACATCTCGACACTAACCAGCACAGCCGGTGCGCCGTTGAAATAGACGGGTCTCTGCGGTGGATCGACATAGCCACGACGCACTGTCATCAGCTCGCGCAGACGCACGATATCCCCGGAGGGCAATTTCGTCAGCACACCGCCGATGTCGTCGAGGGATCCAAGGTTGCCATTGGCTTCAAGAACGATACTGGTGCCGCCCGCGTCAATGCGTCCGGCGGGCAAGATCACATTCTGTTTGTCCAGGTCACTCAGAAGTTGCGGCAACTGAATGCCCACGGCCGCAAGACGACGGCTGTCAATCTCCAGCCAGATGCGCTCGTCCTGCTGACCCGAGAGGCTGACCTTGGTAATCCCGTCCACTGCGTAAAGGCCCGATTGCAGATCTTCGGCGGCGTCCTCGATCTCGGCATAGGAAAACCCATCGCCCGTGACCGCGACGGTGGCCACGGCCACATCACCGTAATTGGTGTTGATCAGCGGACCGAATGTTCCAGAGGGCAGCTCGTCTTGGGCATCTTCCATCTGGGTGCGAATGTCTGCGAACACACGGTCAAGGTGTTCGGACGGAACACTGTCGTGGACATTGATGCTCAATTGTGCGCGGCCGGTGGTCACAAGGGTCTTTATTTCATCCACCTCGCCCACTTCGCGGGCGGCCCGTTCCAAGGGCACGGCTATCAGGTCTTCGATCCGCTCTGGCGACATGCCGGGAAACTGCGCTGTCACGACGACCGTGCGGATCGTGATGGCAGGGTTTTCGCGTTTCGGCAAAGCGAGGTACGACAACGCTCCGATCACAATCAGGCCGATCATAATCAAAAACGTAAAGCGGGATTTCTCAATCCCAAACCGTGCAAGACCCTCCACGCCCCTAATCCTCCGAACCAAGAAGCCGAACCTCTTGCCCCTCTTTCAGGAAGGACACACCCGCAGACGCCACCAGATCACCCGGTGCGAGGCCATCAACCACAACCACCATGTTTTCGCGGATGCCACCCACCGCGATGCCGCGCCGCTGTACCGTTTTGCGGGCCGTATCATAGACATATACGGACGCCAGAGACGACGATTGCGCATCTGCAGTGGCAGTGATCTGCCCGTCTTTGATCAACGCAGAAAGCGGGATCGGGAACCCTTGACGCTTGGGCAACGGGAATTCGATGGCAGCCTCGACCGCCATGCCCGCCTTGAGCAGCGGATGGGTTTCACGCAGCAGCAAAACAATGGGAAAACTTGATACTGCATCAGCGCGTGATCCGATTTCACTGACCACTGCCGCCAGCGTAATTTCGGGTCGATCTGCAAGACGGATCGTTGCCTGCTTGCCAACCACCAGTGCGCTGGCCGCATCAAAGCTGACCGAAAAAGCGACTTCGAATTCATCAGGCGAATAGAGTGTCGCAATCGGCGCGCCGGCGCTCACGGTTGCAAAGGCATTTGCATCAACCGAATTTACAATGCCGGTAAAGGGCGCGCGCAATTCGGATTTGGCGAGGTTTTCTTGTGCTGTTTCCAACGATTTCTGCGCCTGCACCAAACCCGCAGCAGCAGCATCGGCTTCGGCTTGTGCGTTCTCGACAACGACTCGCGTTGTGGTTCCGCGTTGCAACAGTTCGCGCTGTCGCGTCAGCGTGTCCGCCGAGTTTCGTGCCGATGCCTGAGCCTGTGCAACGCTGGCTTGGGCCGCTTCTACCTGCAGCTGAAGGGTTTCTGGATGAAGCTTTGCGACCAGTTCATCTTTGGCCAGTCTTTGACCGACCCCAAGGTTAAAATCCCCCAACCGACCACTGATCTCGAAGGACAAAACTGAGAGCTCAGACGGCTCCAGAACGCCCGGAAATCGCCGCGTCTGTGACCGCTCGACCTGGGCCACTTCATGCACTTTCAACCCGCGAATAACGACCTCCGGCGTAACCTCTTCTTCCCAACATCCCATCAGAAGCATGAAAGCCAGACATCCCATTCCCCAAAAGCGCATCCGTAAATCCTATTTTTGCCGTTGTTCTGTACGTTACGCACGCAACCTGTAGCTGTC
Organism: Tateyamaria sp.; assembly: GCA_018668195.1. The sequence continues at coordinate 9,901 of JABITU010000217.1, forward strand.
CATGTCCAAGAGGCGCAGATTGTCCAAGCTGTTGCGTATTTTTATTGTTCGGCTTTCTTCGGTATCGTCCTATGTGGACCGTTCAACCGGAAAGATGCAGAATACGTTCGCACATAGCCACGCCCCACAACACAGGAGACAGAGCCCATGCGTCGCAAAACAACCATTACGCTGCATTGGCTAACGCTGATCCTGCTTGTGTTGCTGCTTGCAGGTGGCCCGGTGCCAGGCCTTTCATGGGCCTTTGCAATCTGCGGGCTGTTACAGTGCGCAATGGCGCTGGTGCTCGGCCTGATGAACGGTCCCGGTCCCAAGCTAGAAGGCGTGCTGCGAGCCGCACATCCATGGCTGTCGCGGATTATGTATGCTGCCCTCGGGCTGGTTTCTGCTGCAACGCTTTGGGTAATGCTGGGAAATAAACTTCCCGGTCCCGGCTTGCCTGAACTTTACTTTTACCTTTTCTCTGCGTCCGCATTGCATGGCATCTTTCATTTGTGGCGACACACTGCACTGGGTGACGGAGCACTCCGCCGGATAACCCCAAAATCGATGCATGGTATGTTATAGTTTGCTCCTCTCTGGCCTGCTTTCTGCCTACGTCCAACCAAATGTCAGCAACACCATCTTGATGGATATTTTTGTAACTCTGGCCAACACACCGGTCATGAGCTATGCGGTTTTTTGAAATGATGACAGAAACGTTAGATACCCTGCTGGATGGCCGCTTTTCCTGCCGTGCCTTTCGCCCAGACGCTGTGCCAAAGGCCACGGTCATCGAGATCATAACCACAGCGCAAAAGGTGCCAAGCTGGTGCAACGCACAGCCATGGCAACTGATCGTAACTGCTGGTGAGGAAACGGATGCGTTTCGCAAAGCGCTTTATGCTGCCGCCAGCAGCACGCCGCCAGAGCCGGATTTAGACTGGCCCAAAGGCTATCCCGGCATCTACGGCGACCGCCGACGCACCTGTGGCTTTCAGCTTTACGAAGCGGTGGGTGTAACCAAGGGTGACCGTGCTGCGGGTGCAGCGCAAATGATGGAAAACTACAGGCTCTTTGGCGCGCCACATGTGGCAATCGTGACCTCGCCTGCAGACCTGGGCGCCTACGGTGCTATGGACACGGGCGGGTTTGTGACCGCCTTTTGCCTTGCAGCGCAAAGCCACGGGGTTGCCACGATCCCGCAAGCGGCCATTGCCGCACAAGCCCCTTTCGTCCGCAGCTATTTCGATATCCCGGATAATCGTCTTATTCTTTGTGCGATTTCATTTGGCTATGCTGATTCTGACCACCCGGCGAACGGTTTCCGCACCGAGCGGGCTGTCGTCGAGGACGTTATGGACTGGCGCGCTTGAGGGCCCTGTTGCAACGCGTGACAACGGCTTCGGTATCGGTGAATGGCACGATGATCGGCCAATGTGGCGCAGGTCTATTGATCCTGATTTGCGCCATGCCAGGCGACACAGATGAGATCGTAGAAGCGCTTGCGCTCAAAATCTCAAAGCTACGCCTTTTCAAGGATGGCGCGGGCAAAATGAACCTGAGCATCCTGCAAACGGGCGGCAATGCGCTGGTTATCAGCCAGTTCACACTTGCCGCAGATACATCTCGCGGCAATCGCCCCGGTTTTTCCAGAGCTGCAAAACCTGAAGAAGCAAAACGGCTTTACGAACATTTTGCAAGCGCGCTCTCCCGCCTAGACATACCCACTCAAACGGGTGAGTTCGGCGCAGAGATGGTGGTTTCGCTGACGAATGAAGGTCCCATGACGATTTGGCTGGATACGGATTTGACATAAAATCATCGCAGCCCACAAACGCCCTGAAACCGCGCAATATGATCAAGCATGGCCTGTTTCCATAGCGTCATGCGGCGGGACGCCTGTTGCTGGAAAATTCAAGACGCAATGGCACTCGACTGCGCTTTGCATTCCTTCGGCCCTACGGCGTCTCTTTTTTCGTGAAACCGGGCGGCCGACTCCGAAATAGCTTGCTGCCGTGATTAAATTTTTAGCTGCTAAAGTATTGCAAACGTGCACTAAACGCTCAATACTTGACAAATATGATCAGTATAATCAACACAAACGGGAATGTGCCATCTCAACACCGCTTCACTCTGCACAGCTTGCACAGTCGCCATCAAGGCCAAAGAGGGGCGACAATGCTTACTAACAAGGCTTTGCAGAGTCTGTGGCAGGCTGGGGTCGATGCCGTTGGCGGCGCGCGCGCAGTCGAAACAGCCCTCGCGGCACATTCCCCACCACGCCCTGACCGCATCCTCGCCGTCGGCAAAGCCGCGTCTGCCATGGCACAAGCCGCAGTCGCCCGCTGGCCAGATGTGCCCTGCTTGATCGTTACAAAATACGGCCACGGAAACGATGCGCCTGCCGGTGCCAAGGTGATCGAAGCGGCGCACCCAGTACCTGATGCGGCCTCACTGGCTGCCGGGCTCGCACTGCAGAATGACGTACGCGCGTGCGGACCGGATGAACACCTTTTAATGCTGATATCGGGCGGGGCATCAGCCCTCGCCGAAGTGCCGGTGAATGGGCGGTCACTGGATGATTTGAAAACCGACACACAAGAGTTGCTTGCCTCGGGTGCGGACATTGGAATTATCAATGCGCAACGCACGTCACTCTCGCAGATCAAGGGCGGCAAACTTCTGGCAGGCTTTTCAGGCAGGCGGGTCACAACCTTAGCGCTTTCAGATGTCGAAGGCGACGCGCTTGCCACAATCGGATCTGGCATCGGCGACGCACCGGTATCGCCCAGTTTTGATTTTACCGCACATATCGTGGGCAGCAATGCCATCGCTCGCGCGGCTGTGGCCCACGCAAGCGACGTGCCTGTACGCACCAATGCCGAAACGCTATATGCCGATGTTACAGCCCTTGGGCCTCAGATCATAATGGCACTACGCGCTGCGGCACCCGGCCTTTATATTCTTGGTGGTGAACCCGTCGTGCAGCTGCCAGCCGCACCTGGAAAGGGCGGGCGCAACATGGCTTTGGCACTGATACTCGCCCGCGAGATCGCCGGGGATCCCACGCTGCGCATTCTGGTCGCTGGCACAGATGGCTCGGATGGGCCCACCGATGCCGCTGGGGCAATTGTTGATGGCGCCACTTGGCGCTCCGATGGGCAGGCTGCTCTGGATAGCGCAAATGCTTATCCTTGGCTCGAAGCATGCGGGGCGCTGATCAAGACCGGCCCGACCGGCACTAACGTCATGGACTTGCTGATCGCGGTCAAAGGCTGAGCTGCTATGCTCAATGTATAACACCGAACCGGTATCAGCCGATGGAAGGGGTCCAACCCCCTGGGTGCGTTGGACCGAACCAAAATTTTTTTGATTGGTGATCGTTTTATTTTTGATCCGCTCACTTGTCCAGCTGACCTCTGATTTGGGCTTCTCAGTCTCAATCGATGTGGTGAAACCGCTCCCACTGATCTGGTGCTAAGCGCTTGTGATCGACCATATCCCGGCAACCCCGATCCGAAACCCGAGTACAAGAATTTGACCCTCGGCGGCGATCAGCGGTTTGCCCGGTATCGTCATGCTGAGGTCGTCGTTGCCTCGCTTGATCTTGTCGAGCTCGGCCTTGGCGGCGCGCTAGGCCTCTTCCTTGGTGGCGTAGGTATTTCTCTTTCTACCCCGTCTCATCGTTGTGCCAGTTAGCCTCGACCGATTTGAAATCGCCGCGCGTGGCCAGCGTCATTGACCAAGCTGGACCGTCACTCTCACGGCTGTTTTACGAACAGGGCATTTCGGCCATATTCCTTGGCCATTGTGTATCCTGTCGACTTGAGCAGAGCTGTAATATCCGTCTTCCAGAGCGCGTTATGCTTGTGCTCAAAGAATACTAGCTTCGGGTGTTGGCGCTCTGGGGCATCGGTGAGCAGAAGCTCAATCGCACGATCTTCAAACCCTTCGATATCCACCTTCAAAAAAGCAACCTCAGCAGCACCATCCTCCTTCAAAAACTCTGTTAATACGCGGGTTTGAACCGTATGTTTTGTACCGTTCTCAAAGGGTTCATGTAGGCGAGCCTGGCCTAGATTGTCGACGTCTGGGATGTAAAATTCAGCTTCACCAACAGAATCGGAGATGGCGCAGTCATGTACGATAACCTCATTTAGTTCGTTCAGCTTCAAGTTGTGGACCAACCTCTGACGCATGACTGGGTTAGGCTCAAACGCATGTATCTGAGAGCCTGATGGGGGCGCTGGCCCCCAACCTGACCGAGAAGGAACCAGCGTTCGCACCCACATCAAACGCGACATATGGATCAGATCCGAGATGCCCCAAAATATCTCTCAATGCCCTTTCTTCATGGGTGCACCCCATCCGCCAAATCAGGAACTCCGTGTTGTTATCCGCTGGGTGCACCTTCATCCGGCACCCCTTGTAGTCGACCTCGACCGGGGGGAGGCGTTGCCGAATACGTCGTTTTAGTCGCTTGGTCGCGTCCGGATCATTATAGATCATTCTGAGAATGTCATGCTGCCAATCACTCATGACGCGCCCTTTTTCTTCAACTCTAAAAGCTTCTCGCCGATCTCCGCTGCACGGTGAAACAAGGAATGCTGCCCGTGCATTTTGCGGGCTCTGTCGAGCCGGGCCGCGCGAGTTTCGTAGGATTCTTCCTCAATCTCACGAACGGCTTCAACGAAATCCATTGTCGACTGGCAGCGAAACACATCAGCTTCAAAAGCATCGGGCAGGCCCTGAATGTCGTCAGAAATCACAGCGGCACCACAAGCCAGCGCATCATAGATGCGGTTGGAGACATAGCCGCCCTCCCGCATTGACCTCATATGATCACACAGAACAATGCGCGCGCCACGATAGCAGTCGCCCAGCTTCAAATTGTCAAGCCGCGTGTGTTGAAGTGAGGCCTCGGCCTGCGTTCCACGCCAACCACGTCCCCAAATCTTTGTGGCATGTTCTGCATCAAGAGCCATGCGAATGATCGGTCGCATCCCGTCTTTGGAAAAATGGTTGCTTCCAACGAAAACAGTGCCCTTTTGGTTCTCAGTCTTTGGCGGAAACATGATGGACGGATCAAACCCCTGCATGAGTACAGAGGTGTTCGCATTCCCGGCGTCACGGAAACGAGTGTAAGCCAATTCAGAGGCGAAGAAGGAATGCGCGGCCGAAGATACTTCCTCTTGGGTGATCTGATGACGGTCCTGTTTTCCCGGATAGATCGCCCACATGACATAAGGGATGTCAGCTTGCGGTTCAAACCCGCCGCGACCGCGTAGCAGCAGATCGAAGTCCGTACCTTGGGTGCTCTCATACCAGTTCTGCCCGGAATCAATCCGCACTGCGTGGCCCAAATTCAGCAAACTATTCGCCAAAGCGCGGGCAAATGAGTAATCGACGATCTTGCCCGCATTCTGTGTCCGCGCGCGGGGGGTCTTGATGGCGATCTTTAAAGAACCAGACTGGGCTTCAAACGTCTGTTCCCAACGATGTGGGGACGCCACTTTGGCAGATACGTTTTTTTTTACACTTTCAAGTTGCAACGACTCGACTAACGCTTCGAGCCCAAAGGCCTTCAAGGAAAGCGGGACATATTTATCGACAATCTCGTCATAAGCCTCCGTAAGCACAGAGTTGTAAGGGTCGAGGTTTCGAACCTGCACTATGCCCGAAGGCGGCAAGTTCAATACGCGAATCTCCAGATCCGGGCGATAGGCCCTGAGAATGGGAACCAGTTTCCAGACATCCCCCGTCCAGCGCCGGGTTTTAGACTTGTCCCAATCGCGTTCTGACGCCGGGAAACTCATTGGTACACAATCATGCATGGTAACCGTGCCACCGGGCGACATATGCCTTTCGACATTCATGAAATCGCGGAGCAGAAACTCTACTTTGTGCATGCCGTCGAGAAAGGCAAAATCGACCGCACGGCCGTATCTTTCAAGAAAACCGCCTGCAAAAAAGGCATCGCTGGTCGTTTGGAAGAGATGCAGTTCTGCCGCATCGTTCAGCACTTCCCAATCCAGCTTGAACGCCGGATCAACGGCAATGGCGGGACATTTGGCTAGCGCGAGACTCGCGCCGCCTTCGGTTCCGATCTCAAAATAGAGACCAAAAGAATGGACGTCATGCTGCTGTTTCAGCCATTCTAGGTAGTGCACCTCTCCCATTTGAGGGAATCCCGGGTCCGACTTCGCCCGCGTCTCACGGGCGATCTTGGTGCGTGCTGAATTGAGAATTTTGGCCATACTACCGAGCCTCCCGTCCGGTCATGGGCACCGTAATCATGAATTGCTGTCCAATGCGCGGCAAGGCCTTTGTGATCCCCTGATCCTTCATCACGTCCAAGACTGCTTCTTTCACATGAGCACGACCGTCTTTTTTCCAAAAGTAATCGTCACCGGCGATGATCCCTCCGGGGCGAACCTTTTTGAACGACACTTCGATATCCTGGCGTACGAACTCGTAAAGATGATTGCCGTCAATATACAACCAGTCAAAGTAGTCATCTGGATAGGACGCTAGCACGTCTGCGGAAAAACCTTTTCGAATTGAAATGTTGGGAAGATGCGCATAATTTTCTGAAACATTATCGAACATGCCGCGCATGAACTCATTATTTTTGTGCTTTTTGTGCGTCCACTCTTCCTCACCTTGCCCAGACAAAAGGTCCCATGGATCAATCAGTACTAGTTCGACGGGTTGCGTCACCTCCAAAATGACGCCGGAGAACCCCCCATTCCAAACGCCAATTTCTGCGCAGCGGCCATGCTTGGGCATCATCTCCAGCATCTTGATTCGGTTTTTATGCCGTTTGGGGGCTTTGACGCGCAACGCTTCTGTCTCGGGTGTGATTTTGTTGGCGAGCTGCACTTTCGGAGCTGTTGCGGTTAGTTTTTGTTTCAGGTCCTTGAAATCCTGGCGCTGCAAGAGAGCCTCCAGTTTCTGCGCTTGGAATGCGCGGCCGCCCTCTTGCAGTTGAGCTGTCACAGGATCATCAACAAGCCGTTGATACTCTTCGGCCATGCGCGCAGCATGACGCCGAATGGACACGTCTTCTTCACCGCTCAAACACCACCGCACCCAGTACTTCAAACCAAGCGTTTCGTTCACATGATTGGCCCGGCCGCGGTCCCGTTTCATCAAGAATGCATCTATGGATCGCACGGCGTAGTGATTTACCTGGGCAATCTCATAGCCGAAACTATCCGTCGGGCGGCGCGGATCTACTTGAGGGTCTTGTTCCTGCGACAGCGAGCCCCACCGCAGTTCGCTTTCTCGCCCCTCTTTGTAAACCGGTGCATGCACACCCACCCGAATTATGTCAGGATGGGACTTGAACAGCGTTTTGACAAAGCGCCCTTTTGTGTTGTCTTGGGGCACCAGTGGTTCTGCATCGGTAAAGGCTTGTGTACATTTGCCTGGAAATAGCGTGCTGTGACCGTTGTTGGAAAACATGCGCCAGGTAACGGGAATGGCATTTGCATAAGGAAAGCGCGCGATGAGATCACACACCTGACCGTTGCCAAGCTTGATGTTCAAAAACTCGTCAACATCCGCAACATAGATCCAATCGGCAGCGTCATAAAGCGGGTGTTTTTTGGCATCTTTCAAAGCAGATTTGTGCGGCCCGCGCTTCAAAACGGTGTTGCGCACATGGGTGACAATGCCCCGCTGCGCCAACCGGTCCAGCAGCAGGTCCGTGCCATCGCTGCAGTCATTTGTGTAAATCAGAAAATCTGTGAACCCGATTCCGCGATGATGTGCGATCCATTCCAAGATATATGGCGCTTCGTCTTTCATGGTTGAAATAACGAGCCTTATTTCGTCACTCTCTCCAGAACCGCGCAACATATCATCAATTTCTTGGCCGTGAAGTTTACTGCTTGTTTTCGAGGGTTGTCGCATAGTCCTATGATCCTGCTCATCGTAACCGCTCCGTGTGCGCCTGTGCTAAAGCGATGGGTCCAAACAAGGGTTGTGTCTAGAAAGTGGTGGAAACTCTCCATTAGATTTCTCCGAGAGGTGCGATCTGCACCTGATCAGGCAGCGAAGTCAAGTGACGTCGGCTCGACGGGCTGCGCGAGGGTTTGCCAACTATCGACTTTACGCATCTGGATCTGACCAGAAGCGAGGAGCGCCC
>JABITU010000218.1 GCA_018668195.1 Tateyamaria sp.
GATTTAGAGTAATTCCTCCGCCTGACATTGCTGATAACCGTTCACATCAATAGATCACTGCTTAAATGATAAAATATTACAAAGCTGACCTTCGGGGTTGAAGACGTAAATGTCTGCTATGCGGACTTTGCTGACCTTCGATTTCCGACCTTTGCTTACGCAGAAAACGTTCGCACTTGCGGCTCTTGGTCACGGCGTGCGGATAATTCCTCCCGCTTATGTAAAGCCGTCCGCCTAACGGCAAAAGAACGATGCCGCAGGTGCGGAAGCCTTCTGTGAGGCTGTCAAGCGGCCGAGTATGCGCTTCGTGCCACTCAAGAGAGAAGAACAACAGAGCGTTCTGGTGCTTCACCGGTCAAGAGATCTTCTCATGCGACAACGAACGATGATCCTGAATGCAATCCGGGCCCACATGCCGGAATCCGGGATCATCGCGGCGCAAGGTCCGTGTCAAGTCATGCGGATGATTGCGCGACTACGGGATGAAAATGATGCCAGGTTGCCGGAAATTGCGCGGTCGGCCCTTCTTGCGTTGGGGCGCACCTTGAGGCCTTGGCGGGTGAGATCCGTGCCTTGGAGCGTCAGCTCATGATCTGGCGCCGGGCGGATGCGGCGAGCCAGCGGTTGATGACGATCCCCGGTGAGGGGCTCATCACTGCCACTGCCACTGCTCTGGCTGCCAGCGTGCCCGATCCGTCGGTGTTCAAGCCTGGCCGTCAGTTCGCAGCCTCCCTCGGGTTAGTACCGCGGCAACAACACGCTGCCGCCACGACATGCAAGGGCAAACGTGAGTGATGATGATTGAACGGGACCGCAACTGAGACACCCCGAGGTGCTGTCAGGGCTTCAGAGCTCGTAAGTCTGATTGGGACTTAGTAAGCGGATTTCATCAAGGCCAACGGTTATATGAACGGTATCAACGGGCCGGACACATGACCGAAACCCGCAACGATCAAAATCAGCTCAAATCAGTCCTTGCAAAACAGATGCCGTCCACACATGACAGCACTCGAACTGGCGGTGGCCGGGCTGTTATACAACTTCGAGGCGCGGACAAAGCCGGACCTGTGCCGTCGTAGTTGTTTCTGGGGCAGAAAATCTTCGTACTCGCGGTTGCAAGTTTTCCACAATGACGCGGGTTTCCCTAAACCCGTCGTGAATCCTCGGTTTCAGCCTTCAATCCAAACCGCATTCTTGTTGCCAGGAGAAGAAACCGAAAAGGTGAGAGGCGTCACGAACCCTTCGCCTCGATATTCCAACGTCCGCTTCATGGCCTTTTTCTAACCCCAGAAACAAATCCTGGGGTTAGAAAATCAAAGGGCCCTTGTTCGGGACAGACTGAACCGATAGAATGGACAGATGTATTTCGGTCATCGCTTCAAGCTTCCTGTAGAGTCGCCGTTACCCTTGCGGGATCAGGTCTGTGAAATCATCAGCGAAGCCGCGGCGCGAAATGCTATTGTCCATGGCCAGCCGTTGCCCTCTTGCAGAGAGCTTTCGACGCAATTGGGTGTATCGCGAAATACAGTTTTTTCCGCCTATGATCGATTGGTCGAGATAGGTTTGCTGATCTCGAAAGATCGCAGCGGGTACTTTCTGAACCCCGACAGCGTTACGATGGCCCCGCGGACCGGACCGGACGCAGGAGCCGCGGCGCTGGCGATCGAAAATCGTCTACCTGCTCAGGGTGCGCGCGCGTCTGATTTGCGCAAGGTCGAACATCCGGACGATTGGAACCGCTTTCCTTACCCTTTCATTTACAACCAGATCGACCCACGGATCTTTCCGATTCAGGGCTGGCGTGAATGTATGCGGCTGGCACTGAACCGCCAACGCCTATCGGTCTGGACCGGAGATTCTGACGGGGCAGATAGCCTGAATCTGATCAAGCAGTTGCAAAGGCGTTTGCTGAGTTATCGCGGAATACAGGCGGCGACCGATGAGATTTTGATCACCGCAGGCGCGCAAAACGCACTGTTCATTCTGGGGCTGCTATTCGCTGGAAAATGTGGATCGGTTGCGATGGAAGACCCGGGCTACCCCGAAGCACGCAGCGCGCTGACCTTAACCGGAAACCAGATTGTGGGCGTTGCCGTTGATGACCAAGGGTTGATGGTCGACGCGATTCCGGACGAATGCGGCATGGTTTACACGACACCCAGCCATCAGTTCCCGACCACAGCAACCATGTCTTTGAAGCGACGCCAGCAGGTGCTGAATATAGCGCGGGATCGGCAGATGGTGATCATCGAAGACGACTACGAGGCTGAGATGAATTATCATCGCGATACGTTGCCACCGATCAAGGCGATCGATGACAGCGGTTCTGTGGTCTATGTGGGAAGCCTGTCGAAAACCCTGTCGCCGGGATTGCGGCTTGGCTTCATGGTGGCTCATCCGACCATCATCAAAGAGGCCAAGGCGATTCGACGCGCCATGATGCGCCATCCACCAACTCTGATGCAGGACGCGATGGCCAACTTTATGGCGCTTGGACATCACGATGCGCATCTACGCCGATTGCACCGTCGGTACAAAGCACGGTGGGGAGCGATGCGGGAATCTATATCTCAACATCTGCCAGATCTCGCCATGGGGCAATCAAACGGCGGCACTTGTTTCTGGGTTGATGGGCCCTCGAATTTGGACACCAACAAATTGGAAGAAAACCTGCGCGCGCGCGGCGTTCTTTTTGATAAAGGGTCGGTGTTTTACATCGATCCGGAACGAGGCCGAGGAAAGTTTCGTTTGGGCTTTGCCTCGATGCCGTTGAAGTCTCTTGACCCCGGCATTCGGATTATCGCTGAAGAAATCGACAAGTTGCTTTAGCACGTCCTTCACTCGCCATCTGTCACCTTCAATGAAGATAATTGTCCCTTACCAGTCGGCACCGCGTCTTTTATCGTGTCTGCAAACGCATCTGATCGAGATGCGCAATTGAACAATTTGAAAGGACAGAACGATGGGTGGTCAAGGACAAAAAACCACAGCTGCGCCGGTTACATGGTCAACGGATGAGATCATAGCCAAGCGCGACACCTACTATGCCGCATCCCAACGCGCGTTTGCGCCCTATGAAAAGCCGCTGATCCTGAAGCGCGGCGAGATGCAGTATGTGTGGGATGAGCAGGGCAACAAGCTGATCGATCTTTTGGGCATGAACCTGTGTATCAGCGTCGGTCACGCCCACCCGGCCGTGGTTCAGGCGGTGCAGGAACAGGTAGCGCAGCTCACCCACTGCACAACGATGTTTTACCACCCGGTCCCGGCTCATTTTGCAGAAGAATTGGTCGCCACAATGCCCAAAGGGCATGATTGGGTGGTGCATTTCACAAATTCCGGGGCCGAGGCGATCGATCTGGCAATGATGATGGCCCGGGCATCGACCGGGAACCATGACATCGTTGCTCTGCAGAATTCATACCACGGGGCGACTTATGGTGCTCAGGCTGTGACCGGGGTCAAGAATTTCCGCCACAATGTCGGTATGTTGGCCAATATCACGTTCGCCGCTGATCCCAACCAGTATCGCGGCGCATTCGGGCCCGGCACACAGCCCTATCTTGATGATCTTGACCGCACGCTTGCCTGCACCACTTCTGGCCAAGTGGCAGGAATGCTGATCGAGCCGGTTCAGGGCTATGGTGGCATTGTCGAAATGCCCGAAGGCTATATCAAAGGTGCCGCAAAACGTATTCGTGACGCGGGTGGTCTTATGATCATCGACGAGGTGCAGTCAGGCTTTGGCAAAACCGGCAAATCGCTATGGTGCTTTGACACACATGACGTGGTGCCAGATATTGTGGTGTTGGCCAAGGGTATCGGTAACGGCATCCCATTGGGTGCGGTTGTTGCCAAACGCCACGTGGCCGAGGCCATGGACGGCAAGTTCCTGTTTCACACCTATGGCGCAAATCCGGCGGCCTGTGCCGCGGGCCGCGCCGTGCTTCGGGTGATCGAAGAGGAAGGCATGGTTGAAAACGCCCGCATGGTCGGGGCGGAACTGCACAAGGGTCTGCGGGCCATGATGGACAAGTATGAAATCATCGGCGATGTGCGCGGTACCGGGTTCATGCAGGCCATCGAGCTGGTCAAGGACCGCGAAACCAAGGAACCCGCGCCCGATGAAACCGCCTATGTCTTTGAACGCACGCGCGACCATGGTTTGGTGTTGTCGAAATCGGGCAACTACAAAAACGTTCTACGTATGGTTCCGCCGCTGTGTCTGTCGATGGATGATGTCGAACCCGTTCTCGCGGCTTACAATCGCAGTTTCCGGGACTTGATGGATAACTTCAAAGACTGATCGCAACCTGCGTGAAACCTCATGGGGTTTCGTTGTTACCGGGGCCCTAACTCTATCGTTTTTGTACGCCGCGAATGACCTGACCTGCGTTGTTCTCAAGTCTGCGTTGAGCCCGGATGGCGAAACACCCATTCACCAGAACATGTTGAAACCCATCGACATATTGACGTGGATTGGTAACATCCACCTGCCTGAAAATCCGACCCGGGTCGAACACACAGATATCTGCCTTGGCCCCGACTGTCAGAGTTCCCCTGTCAGAAAGCCCCAATCGCTGTGCTGGCAAACCCGATATCCGTCTTATCGCGTCGGGCAGTGAAAGAACGTTGCGCTCCCGGACATATCTTTGCAGGAACCCTGCCGCCCAGCTATATCCACTCAGAGACCCGACCTGAGAAGCAAACGGTCCATCCGTGGACAAAGCAAGTGTGTCGGACATAACGGCGCAATCCGGGTGCCGCAGGCACATTTCGATATCCGCCTCGCGAAACGCCTGGGATGCCCAAAGCAAAGCGGGCATGTTCTCGGCTTCCTCAAGCAGGATATCCAAAACCGTATCAGGCCATATCACGCATTGAACATGAAACCACCAGTGCCAGAAACCTTTTTAGAGAATATAAAAATTAGTAGTACTGAGAAATGATGCTATACAAGTTATTGTTTTTTAAATATTTCACTTTTATTTCCAATCTACTAAATTTTTAGTTTGACAGTTATATTTCCATAATATTACGATATCATTATCCGGCAAAGACCGGTTAAAAATTTTCGGGAGGATATACTATGCGTAAGTATTTACTCTCTGCAACGGCGGCTTTGGCTGTCATTGCAGGGCATGGGACTGCTATTGCCGATCAGGCAGCAGCCCAGAAATGGATTAACCAAGA
>JABITU010000219.1 GCA_018668195.1 Tateyamaria sp.
AAGTTGACCGCCGCCGCCGGTACTCCTGATCGCGCGACCCAAGACGCCATGACCCTATGGTTGATCGACGAGATGGACGCGACACTTTGGACGGCGGCTAAGCATGACTTTGTTCTGCCCGAGGATAAGCGCGTGCCCGAAATTGCGCCTGCGATGCATTCCGCATTTGACCGCAGCGCAAAAAGCCTCGCCAAGCAGCTTGGAGATAAGCCATTTCTGATGGGGGAGGCCATCTCGCTCCCTGATCTGTTGGCAGTGCATTGTATGGGTTGGGCCTTTGGCGCGGGATTTCCAGCGTTGCCCGATCGTCTCAAGGCCTATTCAAAACAGTTGCGCGCACGACCCGCATTTCGAGCCGCAGGCGCGCGTTAAAGCGTTTCAAGTTTATTATGAAGCTCTTATTCGCTGCCTCTCACTACGCTCGAACGCAAAAACAATGCTGCGTATTTTAACGAAAGCGCGCAACCCCTTACTCGTTCAAATATGAAAGCGCTCCGCGCCCGGCGTGGCGTCCGGTAGCAAGGCATGCCGTTAGAAGATATCCACCCGTCGGGGCCTCCCAATCGAGCATTTCACCTGCGCAAAAGACGCCCGGCATGCTGTGCAGCATAAAGTGTTCATTAAGCGCTGTTTGCGGCACACCACCCGCCGTCGAAATCGCTTCGTCGATGGGGCGCAAGCCAGCATGCTTCGCCTTCAGACTTTTGATCAGATGCGCAAGCTCAGCGGGTTCGGCGGGCAATGGTCGCCCCCATTCATTTATCAGCGCCAGCTTGACCCGATCCAGCCTGAGCACTTTGCGCATGTGGTTGCTCAGGCTGGTTTTGCCACGCGGTTTTGACAAACGTTCAATAACGGTTTCAACGCTCAGATCAGGACACAGATCAACGCAAAGTGCGGCCCCCTCGCGCACCCCCCGCGACACGGAATATATGCCTCCGCCCTCAAGACCCCGCCGCGACAAGGACGCCTCGCCACGTGACCGGTACGGGCCCGCATACCAGGCCACACCCTTGATTGGTGCGCCCATATGATCCGCCATATATAGGGACCAGTCGATTGCGACGGCGGCGTTAGCAGCAGCAAAAGGCGTTAACGCAGCACCGCGTTCAGACAAGATATCAGCCCATATTCCATCAGACCCAAGCCGTGCCCAACTTGCTCCGCCCATGGCCAGCACAACCGCATCTGCCCGGACCGTTTGCGGCCCCACGGGCGTGTCAAAACGCAATGCACCCTCTGCCCAGCCGGTCCAACGCCAGCGCGTTTTCCGGATTACGCCCAGATCATCCAGCCGCGCCAACCACGCACGCAGCAATGGTGACGCCTTCATCGACCGCGGAAAGACTCTGCCAGTTGAACCAGCAAACATCTCTTGGCCGAGGCCCTCAGCCCAGCTCATGATTGCATTCTTGTCAAAGGCCTGCACAGATCTGCGCAGCCAAGAGGACGCCTCGCCGTAGTTTGCTAAAATATCATCCGCAGGTGCATCAAAGGTCAGGTTCAAACCCGACTTGCCCGCCATAAGAAATTTACGTGCGACCGAAGGCTTTGCGTCATACACCGTCACACACAGGCCGGACCCAGCCATGACCTCACCCGCTGCCAAACCCGCAGGACCGCCCCCGATCACGGCGACAGTTTTCATGCCAAGGCCAACGGAATTATGAGGTAAGCGCTGCAATTCAGAAATGGAATTGAGTTATTATTTTTGGGGAGCCCCCTTCGAACTGCAAAAAGCGCACCGCTTTTGTGCACCCGGGTTCTTCGATCAATCTCCACAGCTTACCTCATATTGCGATTGCGCTGTTTCCAAGTGTCATGGGCAAAGGACTATCTGCAAGCAAACAAGTGGTCATTGCAGGAAGATTATTCATGGACCTTGGTAAAACTTGCAGCACAGCGGTGTCTGCACAGCTGCAGCCTCTCGTTGGTTTGCCCGGAAGTGCCTGTAAGGATTACGGCCAATAAATTCGCTTGTTGGACGCACCGTGAGGTGCAAGACTTACCAAACCCAAAACGAGGATACGACATGGCCTTGACGACAACGGCCGCCGCACTTGTGGCAAAGGCCCGCGCCCGGATCAAAGAGGTAGAAACGGCCGACGCCCTTGCTATGGTGAATAACCCCGATATCGTGATCGTCGATATCAGAGACATAAGAGAGCGCCAGCGATCCGGCTTTATTCCGGGATCCGTCCATGCGCCACGTGGCATGATCGAATTCTGGGTCGACCCGGACAGCCCCTATTTCAAGGATGTGTTTGGACAGCGGAACAAGACCTTTCTGTTTCATTGTGCATCTGGCTGGCGGTCCGCGCTCACAGTCGCAGCACTAAAGGATATGGGATTTGAAGCGGCCCATCTTCGGGACGGCTTTTCTACGTGGGCAGAAAAGGGCGGCACAGTTGAGCACTACCAAAACGATACCTAATTCGGGATTCGCTCAAGATGTTGGTGGCGTGATACGGGAAAATTACCTACCTAACGCTGCCTGAAATCAAAGATTTCAACGCTTTCGCTGCTGTCGACTGTTTCAGATATTTCGTTACCTCTATGAATTGCTGGTGATACATTTTGGGCGTTACTTTTCGTGTCACAAACCCTTGTTTATGGACCACGGTGGAAGGCACGGTGGGCGGCGTAAAAGTCATTGAACGCGCACTTAAAAATTGCCGGTTACGCAACAACGTTAACGCATTTTTCCCGTCAGACATTGGCTGAAAGTCAGCATCGCTTTTTTCAGACGCGCACAAGTTAGCGCGCATAATCATGCATCATTTTCAAGAAAAATTCAAAATATGAACAGCCCCTACGAAGCAAAAAGAAGCACAAATGGCGGCGAATTATTGGCATTGTCCGTCCCAGAGACATGTCCGTTAATCCACACCGGGCTTGCGAAATATCTCATTTAAGGGAAAGCTGGTCCAGAATGTGCACCAACGGGGAGATCACAATGCTTAAAAAGCTAACCATGACCGCAGCAGTGCTGGCAATCAGTGCTGGTACGCTTTGGGCCAAAAGCGACATTACGGTCGCTCTGCAGTTAGAGCCGCCGCATCTGGACCCGACTTCGGCTGCCGCCGGAGCCATTGATTCAGTGTTATACTCGAATGTGTTCGAGGGCTTAACACGATTTACCGGCGACGGCGCAATTGTGCCTGGGCTTGCAGCATCCTGGGATATTTCAGACGATGGGCTGACGTATACCTTTACCCTGCGCGAGGGTGTTACGTTTCACGACGGCACGACAATGGATGCTGATGACGTGAAATTCTCGCTCGATCGCATATTGGCCGATGACAGCGCCAATGCGCAAAAGGCGCTCTATGCCGCCATCAGCGCTGTCGAAGTCATTGATTCCCAGACTGTCCGAGTGACCCTGTCAGAAGCCAATGGCAACATGCTTTTCAACCTTGCATGGGGTGACGCTGTTATCGTGGCGCCCGAAAGCATCGAGAACATCAAGCAATCGCCAATTGGCACTGGCCCATTCAAGTTCGACATGTGGAATCAGGGCGACCGTATCGAAATGAGCGGTTATGATGGCTATTGGGGGGAAAAGCCTGCCCTCGACAAGGCGACCTTCAAGTTCATTTCGGATCCAACCGCCGCTTTTGCAGCCGTCATGGCCGAAGATGTCGACGTGTTTAGCGGCTTTCCCGCGCCTGAAAACCTGCCACAGTTTGAGGCAGACCCCCGGTTTCAGGTTTTAGTTGGTTCGACCGAAGGTGAAACCATTCTGTCGACAAACAATATGCAGGCGCCTTTTGACGATGTGCGCGTGCGTCGGGCCGTGGCACATGCGATTGACCGCCAGGCGATCGTTGACGGTGCGATGTTTGGCTATGGAACGCCGATTGGCACCCATTTTGCGCCTCACAATCCCGCTTATGTCGATCTAAAAGGCCAGTCGGCGCATGATCCAGACAAGGCACGCGCCTTGTTGGCTGAGGCAGGCCTCGCGGACGGGTTTGAAACCACACTGCACCTGCCGCCCCCCTCCTATGCCCGTCGCGGTGGCGAAATCATCGCAGCCCAACTGGCCGAGGTTGGCATCAAAGCAGAGATCATCAACGTTGAGTGGGCGCAGTGGCTTGAGACAGTCTTTCGCGGCAAAAATTTTGGTCTGACCATCGTCAGTCATACCGAACCCATGGACATCGGGATTTATGCCAATCCTGGTTATTACTTCCAATACGACAACCCGACGTTCCAAGAGTTGATGATAACGCTGAACAGCACCACCGATCCCGATGGGCGCACAGATCTGATGGCACAGGCACAGAAGATTATCGCGGATGATGCCGTAAACGGGTATCTGTTTCAGCTTGCAGCTTTGTCTGTCGCCAAAGCGGGCGTTCAGGGGCTGTGGACCAATGCCCCGACACAAGCGACCGATCTAACTGGCGTCAGCTGGGCTGATTAAAACAACACGAAGAAGCGGGGCACTGTCCCGCTTCCCTTTCATTGCGAAAACACATTCGCAAATCACAAACTGGCCAATCAGACACCACCTGGACCGTTTGCCCAACCACATCAGAGACAGTTAATGAACATATACAAGGCGGGCAGTCGCCCCTCGCAAAGGGCCAACTCGGATTACTTTACCGGCACCGTTTGGCAAGATCCAATCGTCTCGACACCCGAGCCTGCGCGGCTAAATGCTTTGAGCGTCCATTTCGAACCCGGTGCGCGCACGGCCTGGCACAACCACCCCCTTGGACAAACGCTTCATGTTACGCGAGGGGCCGGACTGATTTGCATGCGCGGACAAAAGCCACAGGCGTTAAGTCCCGGCGACACAGTATGGATTCCACCGGATATCGAACACTGGCACGGAGCCACGCCAACAACCCACATGACCCATATTGCCATGCAAGAGATGCAAAGTGGAAGTGCCGCCACGTGGCTAGAGCATGTCACTGACATCGATTACAACGCCTGAACCCGCACCCGCAGGTTTGACCTTATTTCGCCATTGCGCGGCGTGTCCGCAAGGGTCGTAAACCAATGCTCTGGCGGGTTGCGACCACGGCTGTTTCCGTCAAATTTCAAACCGCGCAACACGGCTTCAGCCTCTGGGTTCAATCGATCCGGAACGTCAAAATCGTTCAAAGCGCCCCAAACACCGGTCCACAAGCGCCCAACGGACCATGGATTATAACCACCTCCCCCCAGCACCAGAAAACGATGGGCCATGCCTTTCAGATTTCGCACGAAACTCCAGTGCGCCTGATTTGACAGGGCAAGGTGGGCTTGCGGATCTTCCAGAACACCATCCGCCCCGCATTGCAGGACGATAGCATCAGGACAAAACTGTTGCACCCGTGGCAGGATCACCTGATCGCGGATCAATGCCATTTCGGAATCGTTCAGATCCCTTGGGACCGGCAGGTTAACTGTGCTGCCTTGCCCTGTGACACCAAGTGGGCCAGTGCGGGGCCACAACCCATCCTCGTGCACCGAGATCATCAGCACATCCGGATCATCAGCAAAGGCCACCTCGACCCCGTCAGGATGGTGGGCATCAATGTCCACATAGGCGACCCGCGCTGCGCCATTGCGGCGCAGTGACAGAATCGCCAACACTGGATCGTTGAGATAGCAAAACCCGCCCGCGCGGTCTGGCATGCCGTGATGCGTGCCGCCCGCAGGGTGATAGACGATGCCACCTTTTGCCAACAGTTCACCCGCCAACAGTGAACCGCCAGCCGCGGTTGCAGGGCGACGGTACATTTCGGGAAACACCGGATTGGAAGGCGTGCCCAAAGCATGGCGTGCGCGCACTACGTCGCTTACCGATTGTGCCGCCTCTGCCGCCTGCAATGCCGCAACATACTCTGGCGTATGCCAGATCGTAAGGGCAGCCGGTTTCAGTCGCGGGCTAGGCACAAAAACCGCAGGCGCAAGCCACCCCATGGCACGACTCAGATCCATCACAGTAGACACACGCGGTACCCTAAGGGGGTGCCGGGCACCATAGCTTGATCCGCGATATATCTCGGACCCAATGAACAAAGGATCTGCCATGAAAGCTTGTGTAATAGATTGAGCAGAACAGGCAAGTGATCTGCTATTTTTGCGGATATGGACCCGGACAAAGTAAAACCTAATGCCAAGCTGCGCATGGTATTGCGAGTGGTATCCGTCTCGCAAAGTGCAACGACGCAGGGAATGGCATCGGAAAGACGCGCGCAGGACATATTAACATTCACAGACG
>JABITU010000022.1 GCA_018668195.1 Tateyamaria sp.
CATCTCGGACATGGCAATGCGCGATGCTTGCCCCCGCCTCAAAGGCTTCTTGGGTACTTTCGATCTGCTCGCGGATCGTGATGGGGACCGCCGGGTTATCTTCCTTTGTTGGCGAGGAGCCCGTGATGGCAACACAGATTATACAAGGATTGGTCATGATCGTCCTTTGCGCAGGCTAGGTGCTATGTGGGATGCTATTTCAAAGTAACATAGGTGGATGGATCAAGCTGTGCGCAGCGAAATGCTACGGATTGCTTTGTGATTTCTACAAGTAACCGCTGCAGCTCTGCCCCCATGACTTCGAGCGTTTCTTTCGTTCGACTGGCACGAGGCATAATGGAAATCTCTACGTTGACCGCGGGTTGATCCGACAGCCCCACAATCGAAATCAGAGCCAGTTGGCAAGCCGAATGAGGTGCGTCGAGATGTTCGGAAACTATGTCGCGCAGCGGAATGAGTGCGTCAGTGAGCGGGACTGTATGGGCCTTGTAGACAGCTTCATCGACGTAAATTTTGACGTTAGGCATATGTTCTAACCTCCAACCGGAGACCAGAGTGCGGTCGGATTGGCCCGTGTCACAGCCATGCCTTGCGGATAGCTTACGAGTTCAAGTTGCATCCCCCATGGCGCGCGAAAATAGACCCAATGAAGCCCTTCGGAAGGGCCTTCCGTCATATGGGTGGGGTCGCCCTGCACGTCGACGTTATGCGCCTTGAGGTAAGCAACGGCTGCATCGATGTCATCAACTACGAACCCCAGATGTGCGGCCCCAACGTCGCTATTGGCTGGTGATCTCTCGGATGCGCCGTCCAACTCGTATTCGAACAATTCAAAGGCCGGGCCGTTTTTGCATTTCAACATGCGCAGGGTTTTAACGATCGCGCGTGGATGCACGCCCAGATGCACTTCCATCCAGTCATCGTCCGCTACAAATGGGCCGATTTCGAACGCAACTTCGCAGCCAATCACATCGACAAAGAACCTTGTGGCTTCTTCGATATCGGGCACAGTGAAACCGATATGATCGCTACCCGCCAACCCGGGGAGACCACCGCTCATCTTGTGCTCACGGCGTCGCTGGTCATGGTCATCAGGCGAAGCTTTTGCAGCTCGAACACCTTGTCTTTGACATCCGCGAAGGCCTGTAGATGCGGCATCTCCATATGCTTGTCCCATTCCGCCCGGTTGGTCCAGTTTTCGTAGAAAGTGAATTCTGCGAGGTCTTCGTCATCTTGGTGCAGCCAGTATTCGATGCAACCGGGCTCAGCCCGCGTGGGCGCGATCAGGCCCGTTAGAAACGCCTTAGTCTCTTCGATCTGTCCATCCAAGGCACGTAGATGTGCAATGACTGTTAGCTGTTCTGACATAGTGACTCTCCTATTGGAAAATGCAGCGGATCTATCCGTGCCCGATGAGTAATTTGAACGTGTCGATGAGCGCCGCGGCGTTTTTTTCGGACAACTCAAGCGCGCCTGCCTCAATCTGAAACGCCATCTCGACGACTCGTGTATTCATTGGTGCGTCTTTCCCTGCAGCCTTGAGCTTTTCAATCACCAATCCGTTGACCTCATCAATCTCGGCGCGTCTGCCTTTGCGCCAATCCTGCAAAGAACAGGTCAGCGTGTCGTCGGCAGAAAACGTCGACAGTACCATGTCAAAAATCTCATCGACATAGGCGTCAGGATCATTGCTCATAGTGGGAGGCATACCGATGATCGGCATGATCGTGGCTCCGTCAGCCAATGCGGCGGCCATCGCCTCATATCCGGCAAGGCGCATCACTTCGAGAAACGCTTTGTCCTCGGCGGCGGGGCGCAACGCGCTGTTTATGATTGCAGACGGGATCAGTTCTGCTGCGTTCACAATCAGCTTCATCCATTTTGCGGAATGGATATCGTCGACAACTTCGACAGTGCCGGAATTGCGTAACAGCGCTGCAATACCATCAACGCGATGTTGTTGCGCCGGATCGACCGCACCCATTGCAAACCAAGACGTGTCTATGTCGTTCTGGCGATTGGTGATCCCCGGCTCCCACATGTTTGACGCAATCTCTATCACAGCGCCGATGGTGCGCTCGGGGCCGACAATCTCGGCGATGTCCTCATGGGTCATGCCGTTTTGGAGGCCGACGACAAAACCATCCTTCGCCAGCACCGGCTTGATCATCTCGGTGGCCCAGCGTGTGTCGTAGGCTTTGACGACCATAAAGATTATATCAAAAGGTTGTTTGACCTCGGCAATTTCACACAGGTGAATCGCATTGACGGGTGTATGGATGACACGCTCGGGCAGGTTCACCGTTAGGCCGTTCGCGCGCATCGCTTCAACATGCGCAGGCCACTGGTCAATAAAAGTGACATCTAGGCCTGCCACCACGAAATCCGCCGCTATGGATGCGCCTTGGGCACCCGTGCCCAAAAACGCGATGCGGGGGTTGGTTTTGAAGGGGGTTGTCACGTGAGACTCCAGTTTTTGAATGGGATGCAGATCATTGCATGATCATGCCACCGTCGATCATCAGGCATTGGCCAGTCATGTAATCCGACGCTGGCGAGAGCAGAAAATCGACGGTGCCGGAAATATCCTCGGGACGCGATGCACGGCCAAGTGGGATACCCGCAGAGAATTCTTTGATAGCTTGACCGGGCACTGACGTTGCGCCCATCTCCATTAGATCGCGGTCAAGTGTGACCCAAAGGTCAGTTTCAACGACGCCGGGTGCAAATGCATTTACCGTAATGCCATGGGGTGCGAGGGCTTTCGCCGCAGCTTGGGTGAGGCTGATGACGGACGCCTTGCTGGCGCAGTAGGGCGCGAAATCACCAAAACCGGCGCGGCCCGCCATTGAGGCCGTGCTGATGATTTTGCCCTTGTGACCGGTAGCGATCATTGCCTTGCTGGCTTCTTGCATACCAATCAATACGCCAAGACCGTTTACCGCCATGATCTGTGTCCAGTTCTCTTCGGTTGTCTCAAGAAACGGCATCGGGCGGTTGAAACCTGCGTTGTTGACCATCCCGTGAAGAAAACCGAATTCAGTCTCGCAGGCAGTCACAGCGGCGGTCACGGTGCTGCGGTCGGTTACGTCTACCTTGCAGAAAATGGCGCGACCGCCACTTGTTAGGATGGATTGTGTCGCCTTCGTTCCCGCCGCTTCGTCGATGTCTGCAATGACAACACCGTAGCCAGTCCGTGCCGCACTTTGCGCGACGGCAAGGCCTATTCCGCGCGCCGCGCCAGTGACAATAACACCACCCTTGTTCGCGTCTATCATGTGAACTTCCCCTTGTCCTCGCAGCCTAATCGCCTTTGTTCAGAACGAAGTTAAACGACGACTTCCATTTGGTTTTGCCATCTACAACGGGTTCAAAGGCAGCGATCAACGTTTCCTTCACACCGAAGACCGCATCCGATTGCAGATAGGTGTCTCCATCAACAAAGGTGTGGGTCGTAATCCGGTCATAGCCATCTGCGGTGATGATAAAGTGCAAATGCGCAGGCCTGAATGGATGCCGACCAAGCTGTCCCAATAGCTGCCCAACGGGACCGTCATCAGGAATGGGATAGGACACAGGTTTGATACCTTGGAACCAATAGCGCCCGTCTGCGCCAGTGGTAAACACACCGCGGTTGTTGTTCAGCGGTTGCTTTTCAGGCTGCTGCACATCGTAGAACCCGTCTTCGTTGTCAGACCAAACGTCGATACGCACGCCCTCGATCGGTGTACCGTGCAAATCCGTGACGACTCCCTCGAACAGGCACGTTTCTGTGCCGCCCTGTTTGGTGATGTTGGTGCCCATTTCATATTCGGGAACACCATCGATATGGAACGGTCCCAACACTGTGTTTTCTGTAGCACCGCTGGGCCTGCGCGAATTGATCGCGTCCACCAACATTGAGACGCCCAGAATATCGGACAGCAAGATGAACTCTTGGCGGTTACCATCGCAAAGCTGTCCGGTCCGGTTCAGAAAATCGATTCCCATGTCCCACTCGTCTTGGCCTAGATCCACGTCTTTGACGAAGGCGTGCAAGTGCTTGACCAAACTCGTGACGACTTCAGCAAGCCGCGCATTTGTGTCTGGTCCAATACGCGATGTTACCGCGTCGATCGATCCTTCTTCGGTAAAGTAGTCAATTTTTGCGCGGTCGCTCATTTCAAGTCCTCTATGCTTTTTTCAAGCTCGGACGCTTGCCATCAAGCGCATCGAGCAGCAGGGTCAGAATGCCGTCTCGTGTTATGTCACGCGGATTCCAGTAGGCGTTTTTCACGGCCAGATCGGCAGCTTTTTGAAGATCACCTTCAGTTACGCCCAAATCCCGCAGCGCCATTGGCGCACCAAGCTGGGTCGCGAGATCGTAAAGACCACCACCAAGATCATCATCAAAAAGGTCCGCCGCAGGGGCAAGTGCGTCTTGCGCCGCAACAGCGTTAAAGGCCGCGGTGTGTGGCAACAGGATCGCGTGTGTTTCTGCATGGGGAAGATCGAATGTACCGCCAAGCGTATGGCACAATTTATGATGAAGCGACATGCCCACCGATCCAAGCACGACACCGCAGAGCCATGAACCATAAAGTGCGTCTGAGCGCGCCGCGACATCTTGCGGGGCTTTGACGATACGCGGCAGGGCATCTTTCATGGAGCGGATTGCTTCAACTGCCATAAGGCTGGTCACGGGGTTGCGGTCCTGTGCATAGAGACCTTCAATCGCGTGAGCGATCGCGTTTAATCCACTAGATACGCTCATCGCGACAGGAAGCCCAAGTGTCAGGTTTGCATCATAAATAACAGTTTCAGGTCGGATCGCAGGATCACGAACGGTGGTTTTCACGCCGTCCTCGGTTTGCCCCAAAATATCAGTCACTTCCGATCCGGCGTAGGTTGTCGCAACAACCAGATGTGGCGCTTTGTTACGCCATGACACGGCTTTGCCCAGCCCAATTGTTGAACCACCGCCAATTGATACAATGCCGTCCGCTCCGGCGGCAGCGTATTCAGCCAAAGCCAACGCGGTGATATTCACAGGCGTGTGCATCTGTGCGTCCGAAAATACCCCGGCGGCAAGCGGACCAATATCTTGCGCCAGCTTTTTCGCGTCGTTCTTTTGAAAGGGCGTCGACAGAACAAGAACCTTTTTACATCCAAGTGCTTCAATCTCAGCGGCGAGGCTTCCGACAGATCCCGTGCCAAAAATTATCCGTGACGGGGCAGATTGGTAAGTGAATGCAGGTGTTGTGGACATGGATGTTCTTTCCAAATTGGCGCGTGCGCATCAGGTCTCTGCGCGACCGCGCGCGGTGGAACAAATAAGGGCAGCGACAAGGATGAGCCCGCCTTGGAACAGGTATTGATACATCTGGGAAAGTCCAAGAAAGGACACTGCATTCAGCACTTCGGTCAACAAAACAGCACCAAGAACGGTGCCAATAAACGTGCCGCGCCCTCCGCGTAGGCTGGTGCCACCAAGAACAACCGCCGTGATACTGGCAAGGGTATAGCTTACTCCCTGTGCCGGATCACCGACGCCGATCTGAGCCATCAGCATAACCGCGCCGCAGGCCGTCAATAGTGATACTGTGATATAGCCAAATACAAAGGCACGGTCGGTGCGAATCCCCATCCGCCGTGCGGAACCTTCATCGGATCCGATAGCGCGTAACGTCCAGCCTACACGGCGCGAGCGCAGCAAATATTCGCCGATGAGTGCGAATGTGACCAAGACGATAAAGGCTACTGGGATCGGCCCCAGTCTATAGGTGATCACGTCCATCACCGGGAATTTGATGTAGCCGCCAGGGCCGTCGCGCAAAACGAAACTCATCCCTTGAAGACCGATGTACATTGCCAAGGTTGCGGCAATGGGCGTGAAATTCGCAAACCGTATCAACGCCCCGTTTATTGATCCAACTACAAGACCGCCCGCAAAAATGAGCACAAATCCAAGCGCAATCATCGCAGACGACTGCCCGTCATTCACAAAAAACGACGCCACGACCACTAAGAATCCGGCCAGTGGGCCCACTGAAAGGTCAATGCCGCCCATCAGTAATGCAACAGTCTGGCCCATTGCGATAAACCCAAGGGCCGTCGCCAAAAGCAGGATATTAGAGACGTTGAAAGCAGATAGATATCTGTCATTTTGCCCGAAGACATATAACGCCAAAAGCGCGATCACTAACATTAGGGGAACGGCCGTCGCGTTGTCTGATTGGACAAAATGCCGGAACCACCCAGCAGATGTTTTCTTGCTTTGTGCGATTTCGCCAACGCCTTCGACATGGGATTGCGCACCGACAGCCGCTTGTATTATTCGGCCCTCGGTGATGTCGTCGCCGCGTAACGTTTCAACGACGCGCCCCCGCGACATGACGATGACCACATCACACAGGCCTTCAAGTTCTGCGGCATCAGATGAATTGACGATTACAGGCGTGCCGGATTGAGATACTTCGCGCAAGATGCGGTAAATCTCGAAGCGGGCGCCTACGTCGACGCCTTGTGTTGGCTCGTCTGCAATAATGAAACCGGGCTTGGACATCAGCGCGCGCGACATCACTACCTTTTGCTGGTTGCCGCCAGAAAGAGACATAATGTTGGTGTCGAGGCCAGCGGTTTTGACAGACAGTGAATTGAACACGCGAGAGACTTCGGTCACTTCTTTTCTTCGGCTCAACACACCTGCGCTTGCGAATTTATCAAGCGCGGTGAACGTCGCATTTTCACGTACTGTCAGATCGGGTGCGACTCCTTCGGCATGACGGTCAGATGGCATAAAGGCAGTCTGGCGGGCGAGGTCTGCGGGCGACAAGGTTTTCCCGTTCAGACGCACCTCGCCGGTCCAGGTCGACAGGCTTGCCAGTGCGCGCATCAGGTCGCTTTGGCCGTTGCCGTCCACGCCAGCCACACCGATGATCTGGCCGCGGCCAACTTCAAAGCTGACGTCTTTAAAACCCTTGCCATTCAACGCTGAAACAGAAAAATTTGCCTCGGGCGTATCGACGTCGCATTTTGGCGGAAATGCTGATTCAAGAGTGCGCCCGACAATCATGCTCAGCAGCTTGTCATCGCTAATCTCGCGCACCATCGCGCTGCCTTGCATCTTACCGTCACGCAAAACTGTGACACGGTCTGCAATTTGGCGCAGCTCAGCCAAACGGTGCGTGATGTAGATTACGGATGTGCCGTTCGCGACGACATCACGGATGCGTCCGAACAACATGTCGGTGGCGTCTTGGTCAAGGGCTGCTGTTGGTTCGTCCAAGATCAAGACCTTGGGACGCATTGCGAGTGCTTTGGCAATTTCTAGCAAATGCTTCTGCGCGACTGTCAACGACGCCGCGCGCATGTTCAACGGTACATGCAGGCCAACGTCGTCTAGCATAGCTTTTGCAACGTCTTGAACCGGACCAGAGCCAAAAATAGTTGCGGGCAAGGCCACGCGCAGGTTTTCCAAGATAGACAGGTCTTCAAGGATCGCAGGATGCTGATAAGAAACGGCAATTCCGAGAGCGACTGCCTTTTCGGGAGTCATGGGTGCGATTTGCGCACCTTGAAATTCAATTGTTCCGAATTCAGGCAGCAAAACGCCTGAAATCAAGTTCATGAGGGTGGATTTACCTGCGCCGTTTTCGCCAAGGATCGCGTGGACTTCGCCGGGATAAATTTCGACCGACACGTCAGACAACGCAGGAATGCCCGAGAATAGTTTGGTAATACCAGAAAGTCGTAGGGTGACCTGATCTGCCGCTTGGGCGTCTGCACTCTGTCTGGTTGTCATTTCAGCAAGCGTCATGGTCGTCCTGTCATGTCTGCCGGATGTTAGAAGATGGCCCCAGCGAGAAAGCGCCGGGGCCGCAGTTTGCTTTATTGACCGACTGCAGCAGCCTGCGCGTCAGCCGCCATTTCGGCCGACATATAGATCGCGCCAGGTAGATCCGCGCGACATGTTACCGGGTTTGGTGTGCCAGAAACTGAGTCCTCATACACTGGTGCGCTGAAGATTTCCGCAGTTGGCATCGTGCCACCTGTTGCTTCTGCAATCGCCCACTGAACAGCGAGGCGGACGTTGTCGTTGCCTGTCGCTACTGTGAACAATTTGAAGTCAGGGTTGGCTTCTTGGTTTTCTTCCCAGAAGCAAGAGAGCGAGTTGCCGTCAGATGTTGCGAGTGCAGGGATCGAGCGGTTGAATTCGCCGAACACTGGCAAAGCGCCAACAAGAGATGGACCAAAGTCGGACACGATTACGTCGATATTGTCGTTCTTTGCGATCTCCGCGGACAAAACCTGCTGTGTCAATGATGGGTCCCAGTTGGTTACAGCGAATGGCTCCGGATTGATGAAGACATAGCTGTCATCGAGAACCGATTTCATGCCTGCCAGTTCGTCTACACCTTGGCTGTTTCCGGCTGGGCCGCTGAGGAACAAAAGATTACCGCCATCTGGCAGAATGCTTTTGATCCAGTTGCCCCAATTCGCACCATCGTCAAAGAAAGACGAACCGATAAACTTAGTGTAGTTTACGCCAGCTTCGCCGCCAACGTTGACCCGGTATGGAACAACAATCGTTCCGGCGCGATACGCATTGGTGAGCGCGGGCAATACGGCAGGACCGGAGTCGCCAAAGACGACCATTGCAGTAATGCCGCGTGCGGACATCGCGTTGATGTCAGAGATTGCTTTTTGGGTATCGCCTTGACCATCCGCATATTCGTACTGCGTGATGCTTGGGCATTTTGCGGCTTCTTCAGCGCCAGATGCTGTTGTTACCAAACGCCAGCTGTTGCCGCCAAAGCCATCAAGCAAGGCAAGCGATGCCTCGTTCGGGCCACACCAAGATGGTGTTTC
Organism: Tateyamaria sp.; assembly: GCA_018668195.1. The sequence goes on from JABITU010000022.1 coordinate 8,851, forward strand.
CGCCATTGCTGATGATGCGGCAACCGCAAGTGTAAGGGCAAGCGTTGAAACCGCTGCCGTTGTTTTAAGAGCCTTAATCATTGTCCTTTTCCTCCATATTGGACTGATGAGCATTCTTGGTCTTCTTGTTGTTGTTTAGACGTATCGAGTAGACCCCGATGCCGAACACCAAAGCGAGCGCTTGGATGATAGTTTGCGCCGAGAAGGGCACACCAACAGCCAGAGCAAACTGGCTGAGTTGATTGAGAAAGAAAGCCGCTATCACGGTGGACACCGGAAAGCCGCGCCCGCCCAAGAGCGATGTACCCGCAAGCACAACGACAGCGACGGACGGAAGCAACAATGCATCGCCCTGAAACGCTGTTGGTTCGCGTGTGATGCCCGAAATCAGAATGCCTGCGATGCAATAGTGAAGCTGCGCAAAGATATAGGCCATGCCTTCGTAGAGCCGCACACGCAGACCTGCTGCATGGGCAGCCATTGGGTTTGCGCCGATGGTCTCAAATTTGCGGCCCGCTACGGTTTTCTTAAGCACGAATGAAACAATGATCAGGATCAGCAGGGCAAACAGCACTGAGTTTGGAATTCCCGCAGTTTTTCCACCAGCGATCTGCGCCATCAATGGCGTAGTGATCTTTGGCACACCGCCAGATACCGCAAAGACTGCACCGTAGAGCAAAGCGTTGACGCCGATGGTTGCTACAATCGCGTTCAGTCGCATGAACCCGACCAAAAACCCGTTTAGTGCCCCCGCAGCAATCGCGCAGCCGATCGCAAAGAAGATGGCTGGCAAAAGGGCCGCGTTATCCCCCGCTGGCATGTGGGTTGTGATAACCACCGCGAGTGATACGCCACCAGCAAGGGACAGATCAAAGCCGCCTTGCTGCACAACAAGCATCTGACCCAGGCCCACGATGGCAATGATTGCTGCAAAGGGCAGGCTGCCCATTAACCCGCCTGTCGATACCGCAGAGGGCGCAAAGATCAGACACATTACGATCAAGGCAATCGTCGAGACAACCACGGTGACAAACCCACGGGTGAACGGCAATTTGCGGTCCCCGTCGGTGTAGGTTCTCACTACATTATGTGTGGTTGCTTCTGCCATGTCTTATGTCTCTGATCCGTTTCCCTTAGGGGTTCAGGCGATTTCCAAGGTCACTTTCACGGCTTTGTCAGGCTGTTTGCCCAACTCGTAAGCTGCGGCTGCGTCATCGAGTTTGAAGGTCTGAGTCTGGATCGGTGACAGGTCGATTCCTGTTTTTTCCAAGAACCGGATAGCGGCAGGCCACACGCCGGGGGATCCGATACAACCGCGCACCGTTAGGTCCTTGATCTGGAGCTTGCCTAGCTCGACCGGGAATTTCTGACCAATGTTAATGCCGACCATAGACACGGAACCTTCAGGCCGAGCGTAGTCGAACACGCGCGCTAATGATGAGCTGTGACCAGCGGCCTCTACCACCAGATCCGCACCACCTTTGGTCATTTCTTCTATCGCCTCCGAAGGATCACCGTCAGTGGGATCAACGGTCGCGTCAGCACCCAGCTTCATAGCGATTTCACGGCGCAACGGCACCGGATCAACTACAATTACCCGCGCACCCATGCCAATTGCAGCCGCAGCGGACACAAGACCAATGGTGCCGCCGCCAGACACGACGACGGTTTGGGACGCATCGACACCGCCATTGCGCAGCACTGCGTAGTAACCACATGTGAAAGGCTCGATAAGCGCGCCTTTACTGTCGTCGACACCGTCAGGAAGCTTGTGCAGCCACTCGGGGCGCGCCGCAAAATACTCACGATCTGCACCATCCATGGAAAAGCCGAAATGGTGGATGCGTTCTGGTGTGTTGATAACACATTCGCCAACAACACGATCGCCGACTTTCAGGCCGGACACGCTTTTGCCAACCTCGACGACTTCGCCGACCCATTCATGGCCAGGCGTAACAGGGTAAGAAATCGGGATGATGTAGTTGCCGGACAGCAATTCGTAATCTGAGTGGCAAATGCCAACACGAGTGGAACGGATCATCACTTCATGCTCTGTAATCGACGGACTTTGGACATCCGTCACAATCAGCTTGTTAGGTTCATCAAAAATCAAAGCTTTCACCGTGTTTCTCCCTTGTTAGCCCGACCAGGCCACTGTTTCGATCGCGCCGCTAAGGGCAGATTTGAAGACTGCTTCAAGCAAGGCGATGTTGTTCACCAAATGCTCACCAGTGACCGGATAGGTCTCGGTGCCACGCACAGCCCGAGCAAAGGACACAAGGTTGTCTTTCACGGGTTCCGCAGGCGCGATTTCGACCGTTTCGATCGGTCCACCTGCCATTGCAGATGTGACGATCCAACCATCCGGGGCCTCAACATGGGCCTTGTCACGAACATCGATCCAGCCTTTTGAGCCGTAGACCGTAAAGCGGGAGATGAACGGATTTGCGAGAGACGCAGACACATAAGACGTGCCGCCACCTTTGAACTTTATATAGGCCGCCACAGTATCGCCTTGCGGTAGATCCGACGAAAGTTGTTCGCAAATACACAGCACGGATTCTGCTGGCCCAAGCAGACGCACCGATAGATCAAGCAAATGGATACCCGTCGCTGTCATGCCGCCAGCTGGGGCCTGATCCGCCTTTAAGCGCCAGTTGTCGCGGTCTAGCGATACGAACTTGTCGTGGCTAAAGTTGGATTCGATCTGGTGAATGCGACCTAATTCACCCGCATCTGCTTTAGCAAGCATATCGGCTATTGGCGGCTCCCAGCGACGCTCGTGCCCCATGCCCAGGATTAGCCCTGCATCGGAGCACAGTTTTACAGATTGCTCGGCCTCGGCCTTGTTCAAGGCCAGTGGTTTCTCGCAAAAGATATGCTTACCTGCCGTGACTGCCGCCTTGACCTGATCGGTGTGCAGCGAATGGGGAGTTGCAAGAACAACCGCCTCAACCTCTGGATCGTTCAGCGCATCCGCATAGTCCGCTGACAATGGAATACCCTTGGAAGCGCACAGATCGCGCACGGTTTCCGCGTTAGGTTCAACAGCACGCACAACTTTTATGTCATCTGGTGCAGACGACAAAACTGCCAACATTTTCTGACCCCACCAACCCATACCGACCAGCGCAATTTTCACAGGACCCGACATCAGCGATTGTCCACACGTTTAGAGAAAGGACGGATCGAGACAGTTTTCCATAGCCCGACCTTTGCGAATGGGTCAGCTGCGTTGAACGCCTCAACCTCGGCCAAGGTATCTGCCTCAATCACAAAGCAGCTACCGATCATCGTCTCTTCATCATCTGCCATAAGTGGGCCGGAAATGACGGTTTTGACCGGAGCGGAACCCAGATAGGATTTGTGATCCTCGTAATTGGCGAGCCGCTTTTCGACAGCGCCGTCGTGGTCAAGGCAATGGATAACGTAATGCATGTAGTCTGTCCTTTTCCGGCCTTACGATGGAATGATTTTCTGGGCGCGCAACTCGTCGAACACGTCTGTGAAGCTGGCGAGCGTTGGCTGATAGGTGTCGTATCCAAGGATGCGACTGTTGGTCATATCGGTGAAACACTCGATATCGCGGCCAAGATCAGCGTCGCTGTGCCACCATGACGCCAATTTACCGACAGGAATGTCCTGAAGGCCGTGTTTGGCGATAATGTCAGACCAAACTGCAGGGGCATCGGCCATCTGTGTCTCCAGCGGGGTAGGCTGGCCGGGGTATTCAGCGGCATCCAACTCAAAATAGTCTGCGATTTTCTTCCACAGCCACGTCCAGCGGAAGATATCGCCATTGACCGTATTGAAGGGCGTGTTGGCTGCTTCTGGTGTGTTGGCTGCCCACATCAATTGTGCTGCTACAACACGCGCGTCCGATACATCGGTGGCGGCATTATACTGCTCTGGCGAGCCAGGATAAACGAAAGGCCGTCCAGTGTGTTTGCAGATCGAAGCATAGACCGCTAGCGTCACTGCCATGTTCATTGCATTGCCGATTACTAAGCCGATCATCGTGTGTGGGCGGTGAACAGACCAATTGAAGCCCTTCTTTTCGGCCATCTCAAACAGAACATCTTCTTGTGCGTAGTAGAAGTTCGCGCCCGGA
>JABITU010000220.1 GCA_018668195.1 Tateyamaria sp.
CTGCGAAGACCAATTGCTCGATCCCCTGGGCGCGCAGAACGTCGCCTAAATCGGTGCCGTAAAACGCGCCCTTGCCCGGCTTGTCGATAACGACTTCGCCGAGCAAGGGGGCAAGGCTGGGCACGATATCAGCCCCTGGCTCACCAGCAATCAGCACGCGCCCCATAGGACCAGGATCGCCGATGCGCAGCGCTGGCGCGCCACGCAGGCGCTTTGCAGGCGGACAATCCGACAAGTTGGGCTTGTGGCATTCGCGTGTGTGGATAATCGGCAAGCCTGCGTTACGAAAGCCGTCGAGCAGCCGTGCGACCGTGGGGACAATCGCCTGAAGCAGGCTGACATCATTGCCCAGGCTGGCCCCAAAACCACCCGGTTCAATAAAATCGCGTTGCATGTCGATAACGATCAACGCGGCCCTTTCGGGGTGCAGCGCAAAATCGAAAGGGTCTGCGGTAATCATCTTCATCAGCCGTGTCCTGCCATGTGCTGGCCGATCTCGGTGACATCTGCAGATTCGATCGGCGTTTCAAAAGCGATCCGGCCTTCGGACATCACTAAAATGCGGTCGGATAGTTCCATAATTTCATCAAGGTCTTCGCTGATCAATAAGATCGCTGTGCCATTGTTGCGCGCCTCAATCAGGCGATCACGAATGGCGGAAACGGCTGCAAAGTCCAAACCGAAGCAGGGGTTTGACACAATCAAGGCATTGACCTCACCGGTCAATTCGCGGGCTAAGACCGCACGCTGCACATTGCCACCGGAAAGCGCCGCGATCGGCGCTGCAGGCGATGTGGTTTTCACATTGAAGGTTTTGATCAGGTCGATTGCGTTCTTTGCGATAGCCTTGCCATCTTTCCAAAACGCAGCTTTGCCGTCCTTGCCTGCATCAAACATGCGAAAGGCAAGGTTTTCGGCGACGCTCATCTTTGGCGCGCAGGCGTTGCGAAGGGGTTCTTCCGGCAGGTAGCGGAACGCATGAGCGCGGGCCTCGGCGCGGGTCGCCCCGTAAGGCGTGCCATTGACCGCGATTTCACCGCTCTCCATATGGCGCTGTCCGGTCAGAATCTCCATCAGTTCCATCTGGCCATTGCCCGAGACCCCCGCGATGCCCAGAACCTCGCCTGTGTTCAGCGTCACGTCGTCGATTGCAATGGTTTTCAGGCCGGTGCGATCCTGCGCTTTGACCCCGCGCAATGTCATCACTGGCGTTTGCTTGGTCTGTTTGCGCACCCGCTCATTGACGGTTGGCGCTTTCCCCATCATGGCATGGCTCATGTCTTTGATGCTCATGAATGCCACTTTACCGCCGCCGACATATTTCCCGCGCCGCAGGATCGAGACGTTGTCGGCGAAGGCCGTTACTTCGCGAAATTTATGAGTGATCATCAGAACGGTGATCTCACCGGCGTCCGTCAAGGCGCGCACATGGCTTAACACCTCGTTCGCCTCGGCTGGGGTCAGCACCGAGGTTGGTTCGTCCAAGATCAAAAAACGATTGCCCAGATACAGCTGCTTGAGGATTTCGAGCTTTTGCTTTTCGCCCGCTGCGAGACGACTGACCGGCTGATCTAACGGGGCCGAGAACGGCATATCAGCCATGAAGGCATCCAGTCTGCGGCGTTCACGGCGCCAATCGATCACAGCAGGGATGTCGGCCCTGCTGATCACCAGGTTTTCGGCGGCAGTCAATGAAGGCACCAGCGTGAAGTGCTGATACACCATACCAAGTTTGCGATTCTGCGCCATTTTCTGGTCGCTCAAACGGGCCTCTTGGCCGGCAACCAGAAGTTCGCCTTCGGTCGCGCGATAAAAGCCCATGATGCATTTCACCAAGGTGGATTTTCCAGCACCGTTTTCCCCCAACAACGCGTGAAACGACCCTGCTGGGATGTTGATCGAGACCTGATTAAGTGCCGTAAAATCCCCAAATCGCATGGTCATATTCACCGCTTCGACGCTGATAGCTCCCGCTTCCGTTTGGTAGCGATCGATCATGCGGGCAGCTCGGAAATTAGGCTTTGGCTGTCACTCACGGCACCAAAAACGCCGCCCTGCATGGAAACCATATTGATCGCGGCCGCGTGGTTGTTCGGGTCAGTTGCACCGCAACAATCCTCAACGATCACGCATTCAAATCCACGGTCATTGGCCTCGCGCATGGTGGTTGAAACGCAGACATCGGTGGTGATGCCTGTCAGGATCAGGTTCTCGATCCCCTTGGTGCGCAGGATCAGTTCAAGGTCGGTCGCGCAAAAGCTGCCTTTGCCGGGCTTGTCGATAATCACCTCGCCTTTGGTCGGGTAGAGCTCTGGGATGATATCCCAGCCCGCCTCGCCACGGATCAAGATTTTGCCACAGGGACCTGCGTCGCCAATGCCCGCGCCAATTTGTTGACTACGCCAGCGTTTGTTGGCCGGCAGGTCTGCCAGATCGGGGCGGTGTCCTTCGCGGGTATGGATGATGTGATAGCCCTTGGCGCGCATGCTGGCCATCAAGGCTTTGATCGGCTCAATCGGCGCTTGCGTCAGTGACAGGTCATAGCCCATGTGATCCACATAGCCGCCCTTGCCGCAGAAATCCGTCTGCATGTCGATTACCATTAGCGCGGTATTTTCGGGCCGCAGGTCGCCATTGTATGGCCACGCATAGGGTGTGCTGTTGATCGTCGTCATTGGGACGGCTCCCTTTCGCTAAAACGTCGACTCGGCTTGGGAAAGCCAAGACCGGTGCCGTCGGTCACTTTCACATCAGCCTCCCACGGTAGGGCATAATCGCCCGACGCAAGGTCGGTCATATATGTGTAGGGACAGTCCTGCGCACCGCCAGCGACAGCGACATACCCCCGGTGACCAAACTGATAGGGGTTGTTTTCGACGCCCCAGCCAAGGCGCGCCTCGCGCACAAGATCGGGACGCACTTCGGCGGTGATGATTTCGTCCGCCCGTCCGGTTTGACCGTGGGCCAGAACGGTTCCGTCAAAATTGACGATCATCCCTTCGCCCATGCTATCAAATGATCCGTCCGAGCCGCACATGCAGACATTCGCCGTGACCATCAGATTGCAAAAACTGTTGGACTGATTGGTGAACCGCCACGCCTCGCGGATGGGGGCGGTATAGCCTGCGGTGCGGATCATAATCTCGGCACCCTTATAGGCAGCCTCATGGGCCATTTCCGGAAACATACCATCATGGCAAATGATCAGACCCAGCTTGGCGCCTTTTGGCCCCACACAGACGGGAATACCCGTGTCGCCGGGCTCCCACGGCTCGACAGGAACCCAAGGGTGCATCTTGCGATAATACAGCTGAACCTCGCCCTGGTCGTCGATGATCAGACCGGTGTTATAAGGATAGCCACTGGGGTTCAGTTCCATGATCGAAAAGCAGCCCCAAATCGCATTGTCGATGCAGGCTTGTTTCAGCGCCGTCACTTCGGGGCCGTCCATGGTGCACATGATCTCTGGATTGGTGTCCATCGACAATCCATGCAGCATGTATTCGGGGAAAACGACCAGATCCATGGTGCCAAGATTGCGACGCGCCTTAGCGACCAGCGAGACAACGCGAGCGGTTTGCGCGGTCAGGTCGGCTTTGGTTTCGACGACCGGAAGTTGTAACTGCACAAGGCCGATGACCACCCCATTGTCGGATTTATTCAGCCCACCAAGTCCATTCATGTCGCACGTCCCTTCATTTCGTTAAGCTTAGTTCAAGCGGTGCACCCTGCATCGCGCGGTCGGGCGAGCTGGTAAGGATCAACAGCCCCAACGTCAGCACGTAAGGCGCGGCGAAGAACAGGTAATACCCCTCTGACACGCCGACCGATTGCAGTGCAGGGCCAAGAGCGCCGGCCCCGCCAAACAGCAATGCGGCCCAGAAACATTTGATCGGGTTCCAGCGCGCGAAGATCACCAAGGCAATCGCCATCAGGCCTTGCCCCGAGGAAACGCCCTCGGTCCAGCTGCCGGGATAATAGAGCGATAGATAAGCGCCGCCGATGCCTGCCAAAGCGCCACCTGCGCCCGTTGCAAGAAGACGGACCCAATCGGGACTTAGACCGATGGCACGCGCGGCATCGGTGCTGTCGCCGACGATACGCACGATCAGGCCGATGCGAGTGGATTTGAACATCCACGCCATCGCAACCGATAGGAAAGCGCCAGCGATGAACAATACATTCACCTGCAAGGCGGCTTGCACTTGGGGGATGCTTGACCACCAGCCAAACCCAATGGCGGGCAAGTCCGGCGCTTGCGGCTGGATGTAGAGCTTGCCGAAAAAGAAGGCGAGCCCCATGCCAAACAGCATCATCGCAATGCCGACGGCGATGTCATTGACGCCTTTGAATTTGCATATCCAGCCGTGCAGAAATCCGAAACAAGCGCCCGCAAGGGCGGCGGCCAGCACGCCGATAAAGGGGTTTCCGGTCTCGTATGCGATGGCATAACCACTCATCGCGCCAAAGACCAAGGTGCCTTCAAGACCCAAATTGATCCGCCCGGATCGCTCTGTCAGGCATTCCCCCAGCGAGACAAAGATAAATGGGGTCGAGACGCGGATCGCGCCGCCAAGGATGGCCAGTGGCACACCCCAAAGGCCGATATCAACGGACTCCATCAGCGGGCCTCCCAGAATGATGCGGTGAAGATGCGCAGGCGACCATAGAGCGCCTCACTGAGCAAGATGATGACGAAGACGAGCCCTTCGAAAACCAAGATCGTGGCATCGGGCAGGTCCATGCGGCGCTGGATCAAACCGCTGGAGGCCTCAAAGCCACCCAGAAGAATTGCAACGGGGATGATGGCCAGCGGGTTATGACGCGCCAGAAAGGCAACCAAGATGCCCGAATAGCCATAGCCCGCGATGAGCGAGGCATTGGCCGATCCGTGCACGGCGGCTACTTCGAAATAGCCCGCGAGGCCAGCAAACGCGCCGCCAAGTGCCGTAAAACCAATGACCAAGCGGCTAACCGGCAGGCCTTGGACCTGTGCTGCGCGCACGTTGTCGCCAGCGATCCGAGCGGCAAAACCCAACGTCGTGCGTTCAATCAAAATCCAACAGAAGATACAGGCCAAAACCCCAACCAAAACGCCCCAATGGGCCGAAACAAAGGGCATGTCGCCGACGCGCAGGCCTTCGAAAAGTGGCGTTGTTGAGGGCTTGTTCAGACTGGCTGGGTCGCGAAATGGACCTTCGACGAAATGGTTAAGAAGGGCGATGGCAATGTAAGCCATCAGAAGCGAGGAAATAGTTTCATTCACCCCACGCTTGATGCGCAGCGCGCCGATTGCACCGATCCAAAGTCCGCCAAGGCCCATGCCTGCCAGCGTCATAAGCACCATGCCAAGGGCGGAAGGCATCCCAACAACCGCCGTGCCCATCACGGCCGCCGCCAAGCCGCCCAGCACAATCGCTCCCTCGCCGCCGATAACGACCAGCCCCAAACGTGCGGGCAGCGCCACACACAGCGCGGCAAGGATCAAAGGTGCGACACGCGACAGCGTATTTTGCCATGAGAAGGCCGAAGAGAACCCGGCCTTCCAAACCAGAGCGAAGAATTCGACCGGTGATTTACCGACCAGCAACAGGAACAGACTGAACACCACAAAGCCGACACACAAAGCGCCCAGCGGAATTGCGACCGCCTCGGCCCGCGGCATAAGAACCGCGATTGTCTGCGCCGCGAAGGACCGCGGCGATGGTGAGGTCTGCTCCATGCTGGTCATTTAGCTGGTTGAGCCCAGAACGCCTTCAACCAGATAATCCATACTTTCCAGTGCAACATCGGTTTCAATGAAGGATCCACCTGCCGCCGCGATCACATTGCCTTTGTTATCGTTGAGTGGGCCTTTGATGGCCGCGAAGCCTCCGGCGACGATCTCGGCCTTGGTGGCTTCGAACTGCGCACGACCAGCGTCAGACACACCGGTGCCAAGGGGGCTCATCTTAATGAAGCCATCAGCAAGGCCGCCACGCACGAAGTTGTCAATCGGCTCGCCTGCCAAGGTTTTCGACACCATGTCCGTATAAACATTGGCCCAGTTCCATTCGGCTCCAGTCAGGTACATGTCACCAGCAAGCGCAGTCTGATCGGCGTGATATCCGCAAACAAATGCGCCGCGCGCCACGGCCGTTTCGCAGACCACTTTTGGACCATCCACGTGGCAGGTGATGACGTCGCAGCCCTGATCGGCCAGCGCGTTTGTCGCTTCGGCCTCTTTCACAGCCAGCGACCATTCGCCGGTGAAGATCACCTGACAGGTGATGCTTGGATCGACGGATCGCGCCCCCAGCAGGAACGAGTTGATGTTGTTGAGAACCTGTGGGATCGGCTTAGCGGCCACAAACCCGATTTTCTTGGATTTGCTGGCGTGACCGGCGGCAACACCGTTCAGGTACTGACCCATGCCGATATAGCCGAAGTAAGACCCTGCATTGGTTGGGTTACCTTCGCTCCATAGGCCACCGCAGTGTTGAAAGCGTACGGCTTCATGCTTGGGCGCGATCTCAAGAATATGTGGATTGAAATAGCCAAACGAAGTTGGGAACAGCAGCGACGCATTGTCGAAGTTGATCATCGATTCCATAGTGTTCTGCACATCTTGGCTTTCGGGCACGTTCTCTTCTTCAAGTACGGTGACACCTGCCATTGCCTTCACCGCGGCAGCGCCTTCCGCGTGGGATTGATTATAGCCGAAGTCATCTTTCGGACCGACATAGATAAAGCCGACGTTCAGGTCGCCCGCTGCCATTGCTGGGCTTGCGATGCCCCCCAATGCGGCAGTTCCAAGAGCTGCGGCGGATGTGCCCATAAAGCTTCGACGGTTTAAAGGTTTAAGAATGGTCATGGTTTCGCTCCAACAGTAGACGGCGCACCGAAGTCGGCACGCACAGAGTTTCGTCGAATCAAATGTTAATGACTTCGAGCGCTGTTTACGTCTGCTATAATATTGGCAAAGCGGTGCAAAACATGCAGCGCTTCGACGGAGGCGCGCCTTAAAGGGTGGAAAACGCACCCATGGCTAGGCCGTGGGCAAACCGCACCGAAACATAAACTGAGTGATCAAAGTGGGAAATGTATGAAAGAGGCCACCACCCACTGCTGATCTCTTCTTACAGTTCCGCATATTGCGAAAGCGCTGAAACAAGTTGCTGGCCAAACTTTGAAGAGGCGACAGGCAATGTGCGCCCCTTCATTTGACCCAATAAAAGCTGCCCAAAAGGGACGTCCTTCGCAGAAAGAGCCCGATGCGCGATAGTGTCTTGCTTTGACGTACTTAGACCAATGGGAATTTGGAACCCAACTGCGTCTTCTTGCATAACGTAATGGCGGATCAGCTCGAACGAATCTGTTGCAATCGCAGGGGTCAGGGTCCGTCCGCTTCGGGTCGCTCCGAGCTCCAACAAATGGCGCACCCCATATGATGCTGCCGGGAGGACGAGCTTATGGTCGAGACAATCGCGTAAGCGCATTATTGATTTTCGTGCCAGTGGCCCATCATGTCGAAAGACAGCATGGACCGCTTGGGGGAGCGCAAAAAGAACTTCAAATTCGACCATGTGAACGGGTTCGAAGACGAGTGCTAAATCA
>JABITU010000221.1 GCA_018668195.1 Tateyamaria sp.
CCCTTTGATCACAGGGCTTTTCCATTTAGTGCTGGCTTCTGGATTCGGCGCAGCCTCTATGACCGCATCGGCCCATTTGCGACAGATCTTCAGACAAATTCGGATACCGAATATGTCTGTCGCCTTCAGGCCGTACAGGCAAAGGGTTGGTGCGCGCCCACACCTGGCACGTTGATTGGCACGAGCCCGACCTCGGGGGCGGAACTGGGCCATGTCACCCGACGCACGAAATCCGATCGGCGCGCCGAGGCGTTCAAAGCGATCATCAACCGCTACCCCCAACTGGTATCAGGGGACAGCTCTACCGCGCGCTTTCTATGGTCACGGTACATCAAGCATGCCTGCCGCGCGGGCCAGCCACCACGGGTCGCCGACATCTGTCGCACGGTGCCCCCTGACCTTACCCGGATGCTGCTGGTGGTGGCGCTCTGGCTGCGAAGCGCCCTGGGGCGGCGGGCCTGAGAGGCCCGGCGTTAGCCTCGCAGATCGCGCCGGTAGCGCAGGTAATTTCGGTATGTCTTCCAGCGACGGATGCGGAAGTCTTCGGTTTCGATACGGCCCCCAGCCCGAACCCGGCTGCCGCGCACGTCCAGCCGGCCAATCCGCACCCCTGCCTCTTCTAGGCTAAAGCGCAAAAGCCGTTCGGCATGCAGGGGTTGGTAACTGCGCTGGCAATAGCTCAACGCTGAGGTCAGGCGGTCGCCGTAGCCCGTTAGCGCATCCGCGCCCCGGCAAACAGCGAAACGATCGTTGACCCCACCCTTATGGCGCTGCCAACCGGGCACGAGCGCCAGATCCTGCCGCGCCGCGAGCGCCTGTTCCAGCCCTTTCGCGAAACTGTCGTGATAGAGCAGGTCCGGACGGCAGAACACGGTGACATCGGGTTGCCAGACCCGCGCCATGACAGTCACCCGCTGCAACGAGGCCAGCTGGTGCACAAGGTTGGACAGGGACTGGAAGCCATCCTCCCAAGCATCCCCAAAGGATTTGAGCTGGTCAAGCACCGTAGGGATATCACCATCACCGGGCGGTGAGAGGGCGATGTCCTGCAGGGGCAGGCGGTTGTGATCGTCGGGGTCAACCGCGTGGGATTCCCCGGTGCGAGGGTTCTCGACCCGGCTGAGCTGAAACAGATGCGCGCCCAAGCGGGTCTCGCCCAATGCCCGGCAGGGGGCCAGGACCTGCGTTTCGATCGCGGGCAGAGTGTCGGACAGGGACCGAGTGATCCCGAAGAAGGCGACATAAATCTTGGGCGACAACCGGGGCCTCGTATCACAGGATTGGGCGGCGCCATTGGACGGAACCAGACTTGGGTGGCATACCAGAAAAGTGGCGCGGCATGCAACGTATGGTCCGTTTCAACATGGTATCGGAGCGTTAGGATGATGGTCAGAGCCGCCTCCATCCAGTCGGATTGCGGACGATATCTGGTGCGTGAAAAATATCGGAGTAGCTGACAATGCAGGGCGCCTCCCAGACCACACGAAAGACACTATCTACTGCCAATTCTGATTTGACGGTCTCGAGAAAGCCGACGTTGACCGGGCTGTCAAAAGAATGTGCCAGACTTGGATGCATGCCGTGAAAGATGATGCCCAAATCTGCCTTGCGCCATTGGTCTGCTTCTCACCATTTGGCCAATTGATATCCTTATGGTTTTCCACAGTGACGCCCGTGGCGTGGAAACACGAGGTATTTGCCATGCCCACAGGGGTGTCCAGTGACGCCATGAGCAGGGGCGTGCCATCGCGGTGGGCAAACTCTTGTGTCGTCAGGACGCGTGGCGCATGTAGGGTCCCGTAGGACAGGGTATTTGCATTGATAGGAAAAGACAGTGCCGGTTTTTATCAAGAATGGCTAAGCGGTCTTGTTTATTCATATTCCCAAGACAGGCGGGTCCTCCCTAGAACATGATCTGGTCTCCCAAGGATGGCGTGAAGAGTTCAGTGTCCATGGCATCCCTGCGGACCAGCTGCGGTTCGCCCGGGCAAGCCCGCAACACTTCCACGCAGATCTGCTGGAGCGGGTTTTCCGTTTCGAAGCCTTCGACAAGGTCGTTGCGCTGGTGCGCGAGCCATACACTCGTCTGAAATCCGAATACTACTGGCACTTTCGGAACACTGAGGCAAAGCCAGACCCCGCGTTGTGGCTGGACGATGTGTTCCAGAAACTGGCGGATGATCCCTTTTTGAATGACAACCATTTCCGCCATCAGGCCGAGTTCTTGCCCTCCGGTGTAGACGTTTCTGTCTTTAAGCTGGAAGAGGACGGCGTGGCCTTGGCGCGAAGGACAATCTGCGGTCCAGACCTGCCGCAACGATCGTTGCGAGACAGGCTGTTGAGGCGGCGCAGCAAACACAGCAAGACGTCAACCTACCAGCCCGAAGTGGAGCGTGCCTTTCAGACCCTGCGCCCAAAGATCGTCGGTTTTTATCGGAAAGACTATGACGTGTTTGGCTACGATCCTGCCCCCTACCGGAATCTACCCCTATATAGGACAAGCCTCAAGATTACATAGTAAATGCTTGCAATTTGTGCAAGCAATTCCTATGTGATCTCATGAACAACAAACATCGCAAAACACTTACCACTGTTTTTACCGACCCTGTGTCTGGAACAGTGGAATGGGCAGCAATCGAAAAGCTGCTCATTGCGGCTGGCGCCGATGTCATCGAGGGCAACGGATCGCGGGTGCGCTTCGTGAAAGATAACGAAGTCGAGACGTTCCACCGTCCGCACCCTGCCAAGGAAGCCAAGCGGTATCAACTGCGCGCTGCCCGCGCATTTTTGGAAAGGATCGGGGTTACACCATGACAAACACCATGACTTACAAAGGCTACTCTGCCCGTATCGAATACGACGATGAAGACGGGATCATGACAGGCCAGATTGCTGGCATCCGTGACGGCGTGGGCTTTCACGCAGATAGCGTGGAAGAGCTGAAAGAAGCGTTCCATGAGGCCGTCGATGATTATGTTGAGACCTGCGCGAAAATCGGCAAAGAGCCACAGAAGCCATACTCTGGCCGCGTGATGTTCCGTGTAGATCCCGAGGTCCACCGGAAGGCTGCGCTGGCGGCAGAGCTGTCAGGCAAGAGTCTGAACCAGTGGGCCGAAGACGTACTAAACCGTGCGGCGCATGGTGGGAAAACAGCATGACATCGACAACTCTTGAAACGTGGTGGGCCATAAATTTTTGAAGCTAACGAAACTAAGCAGCGCTCTCACAGTTTCCTTCTTTGTCATTTCAGGATGCGCTGAAATACCCGATGTCGACATCGCATTTGTGGATCGAAGAATTCCTATTGGGATGGATGTATCACAAGCGCGAGAAGTCCTCAATCGACGCGGCTTTAAACAGATTAAAATAGGAGCCACGCCGCGAAGCCGTTTCGATCAAACATCGCAAAGTTTCATACAATTACCTTTAAGTGAAACGGGTATCGCCGAACAGAACATTGGCTTCGTGAAACTGGAAGGACAGCCGAATGGCCAACTGTCGTGTTTTGCACGCCGATACACACGCTTTATTGCAGCTGGTGATCGTCTGATCTGTTGGACTGTGAGTGAAGATGATAAAATCACATGGCGTCAGGCAGGCTGGCGCGGCGCAGGACTCTGAATTAGCAATTCTCCTTAACGCAGGATTCCGCCCCTATCCGCAACTGACCCCGGGATAGGTCTAGCTGCGAACCACTATTGCCTACAACGACCCAAAGTCATCCTGGAAGCGGCTGAGCTGGTGCATGCGCTCATGAAGGATGGTGACAATGCCAACATCGCCATGCGAAAGATGGCGCCAATAAACGAAATGGCGTTCGTACCGAAAGAAAAA
>JABITU010000222.1 GCA_018668195.1 Tateyamaria sp.
TCATTCAGGTCGCAGGACATATATTACCCGTTTGGCAAACAAGGGTGTAGGCGTGCGATTGCTTGCAGCGCTTGCAGGGCATTCACATATATCCACAACCCAGAGGTACATAGATGTGAACTCTGACCAGTTGAGCGAAGCTGTGGAGTTACTTTAGCAATCAGGCCTTAGCGGACCTTCGGGCAAGGTGCAGCGAATGGCGGCTTAGAGCCCATACTGCCCAATGCTGCAGCCTGCATGAATGACAGCACTCGTGCAAATGATCCTACACAGTGCTTGTACAGCATCACAGGTTTTCCAACCGAGAGTAACTTCAATTGGGATGACTACTTATTGAGAAACGGCGAGATCGTAGGACGCAACGATATCATTCGCACAGCTCGCAACATCTGAGGGACTGAAACCCGCCCGATATAGAGCGGAGCCAATCCCGAATCCGGTGATCCCTGCTGACAACCAATCTCCGAAGTTTTCTGGTCCTGCGCCCCCGACCGCATAAGTTTTGACGTTGGCGGGCAAAATAGCGGACATGGCTTTGAAACCGCTGATGCCAAAAACGGACGATGGAAAAAACTTCAGGCCGTCCGCCTCATTGCCAAGGGCTGTAAAACAATCCGTAGGTGTCATCACGCCGGGGTATGAGGCGAGGTTGGCGTCTTTTGTCGCTTGGATGACCTTCGGCGATGTATCAGGCGATACGATGATCTGGCCACCAACATCGGCGACCCTGCGTACATCAGCCTTATCCAAAACTGTTCCAGCTCCAATTTGCGCAACCGTGCCGAACCGTCTGGCCAATTTGGAGATGCTCTCAAAGGGATCAGGAGAATTCAGCGGCACTTCGATCGTAGAAATGCCGCATTCAATCAGAACTTCACCGATGCTCTCAACTTCGTGTGGCTGTACGCCCCGCAGAATTGCGATGATTTCTCTATGCATCGGCATGCTGCCCTTGCTGATGTGCCGCCGCAAGCCCGGCTAGGGTCATTGCGGTCACATCAAGGATTGATGCAGCGGCACCAGCGAGGGCGAGCGCTTTGGAATAATGATCACATAGTGTAGTGGCGCCGATGAGCGTCACATCCTGGCCCCGCCAGTATTGCAGCACAGACATGAGCTCTTGTCCGATCAAAAGCCCCGAAAGTGTCGCCCGCGCCTGAGCGCTGGATTGCTGCGCGACGAGCATTTCGGCACGGATCGCAAACAGGCGGCGCGGCACGCTCAACGGATCCTTGATCGCTGATCGTACTGCTGATTCAAAGGCATTTTCATCCCAACCACCGTCGGCCATGGAATGAGACAGCACAGAAGTCTCAGAAAAGAACGCAAATTGCTCGCCTGTCAGGCAGGTTTCAAAGGCGACGATGGCACGATTTTTGATGTGGACCCATTTTGTATGAGTACCCGGCAGACAAGCGATGCCGTCGAAGTCAGGGTGCTGGCCCAAGAGCCCTGCAATCTGCGTTTCTTCACCACGCATCACATTGGCCGGGGAGAGTTGTTTGACCCCAGGCAAGATGCGGACCTCCCGGGATGCGCACGTGACCTTTACAGCACCTGGACCAAGATCATCGAGTTGTGTGGGGGCCGACAGATAAGGAGCCTCGCACCACCCTTGCGCCGCGCCGGCCATACCGCTGATGATCACAGGAATATCCTGCGCAACATTCAGTTTTAGCAAGCTGTCTTCCAATACGCGGTCATATTCATCAGGCTTCAGACGAGACATGCCATAGGGGCCAGAGGTCGTGGCAAGGATGTTGGCACCTTCATCCATCACCCAAAGCCGAAAACTGGTTGTGCCCCAATCGACTGCGACAAAGGAAGCTTTTGACATTGGTAGGTCTCAGTCGCAGATGTTGAATTTGCGGACAAAGTCGCGATCGGGCGTCACACCGATACCTGGTCCCATCGGTAGGGCCACGGTACCGTTGTTCGCGGCAACCTGTCCCTGAATGTCCAAAGGTGTCGTCAGCAAATCATCACGGAATGAATTGTGCGTTGTGTCAAACTCCAGCATCGGCTCCCACGGATGTAACCCGCCTGGCAATGGCGGCATCGCTGCAAGCAGGTGCATGTTGGTGGCCACCGCCACGGCAGACCCCCAGACATGGTTCACAACAGGTGTGAAATGCGCGTGGCACAGGGCGAGGACCCGTAGATATTCGCTGATCCCACCCAACGCGCAAACCTCTGGCTGAGCGATGTCGAGGCCACGGCTTTCCAGCAGCGCACGCCAGCCCCAGCGATTGAATTCTGCTTCACCACCCGAAATATTGACCCGCAGCCCTTGGCGCAATTCACGGTACCCATCGAGGTCTTCGGGGGCGACGGGTTCTTCGAACCAATAGGGGTCGAACTCTTCCATGGCGCGGCCCATATAGAAGGCATCATGGGTCGTATAGGCGTGGTTGGCGTCGATCATAAAACGATAGTCATCGCCCACACCACGTCGGACCGCCTCGATCAGGCGCACGTCGTCCCTGGGGCCAAGGCCGACCTTCATCTTGGTGGCTTTAAAGCCCATACCTTTGATCGCAGCGGCTTCGTCGGTGAACCGCGCGACAAGGCTGTCAACGCTTTCGGTGCGCAGCATCATGCCATACCCGTAGACGTCGATCTTGTCGCGGTGCGCGCCGCCGATCATCTTGTACAAGGGCAAGCCCGCGACCTTGCCTGCAATGTCCCACAGCGCAATGTCGACGCCGGACAATGATTGCAGCGGCATCCCCTTCTGGCCGTGATCGCGCATTAAGTTATAGACCTTGTGCCAGATCACGTCGCGATCCAGCGGGTCCATTCCCAGCACCATAGGCTGGATCACCTGCTGGACGATGCCCTTGTTGGCCAACGCGATATTTCCCGCTCCAAAACACTCACCCCAACCCGTGATGCCTTCGTCGGTTTCAACTTCGACCAAATGAGCTGTTCGTTTTGTGTAATACTGCTGCGAATAACCCAAGGTTTCTGGCAGATCATAGCCCAAAACATGGCTTGTAATACGGGTGATTTTCATGGGTTCAGCCCTCCGAATGTTGTGGTGTCGAGGGCGCGCGTGATCCGCTTTTGCACAAGGTAGTCGTGTAGCGCGAGGGCCGAGCAATCATGCCCGATCCCCGATTGCCCGATCCCGCCGTGTGGCAGATTAATGTCGTATTTCACGCCGTTGATTTGAATTTCGCCGTAGCGCAGACTTGCTGCGTAGTGTTCGGCACGTGCCAGATTGCGGGTGAAGATATAGGCCGTTAGGCCGCCCTCTTCGCAATCATTGGCCATGCGCAAAAGTTCAGTTTTCGTATCGAATGGTACGATGCTGACGATGGGTCCAAAGGTCTCTTCGCGGTAGACGGCCATTGTTTCGGTCACGTCAGTGAGGACGGTGGGGGCCAAGTAATGCCCAGCGTTCAGACCCGCTGGCCTGTCGCCGCCCGCCAAAAGCGTGGCACCCTCGGACACAGCATCGTCAACCAGACCTTTCAGCCGCGTCCAAGCGCGTGCGTCAATAACGGGGCCAGTGGTGATGTCGACGGTTTTGTCAAATCCGACCTTTGCGGCTCTTGCCCGGTCGATGACCTTTTCCGTAAAGGCATCGCGCACCGCTTCGACGACGAAGACGCGGTTGGGGGACACGCAGATCTGCCCTGCATTACTGAACTTCACGCCTGTGACAATGTCAGCCGCCAGATCAAGGTCAGCATCCTCAAACACCAACACGGGCGCGTTGCCACCTAGTTCCATAGAGTATCGTTTGATCGAGGTCGCGCCAATGCGCATGATATGCTGGCCCGTCTTCGTTGAGCCGATCAGCGTGATTACTTGTGGAATGGTTGACGCACTCAATGCATCCGCCACCGCATAACTCTCGGTCGCCAGGATTTGCACAATCCCTTTGGGCAGCCCGATCTTTTCGCACAAGGCCCCGACAGCATAGGCCGAAATTGGTGTAGCATCCGACGGTCGAATGATAATTGGGCAACCTGCCGCCATAGCCGGTCCAATTTTAAAGGCAAGATTCAGCAGCGGGAAGTTCCATGCAAGAAACGCGACTGCCACCCCGGCCGGTTCATAAACCATGCGGTGCGTATGAGTACCTGCGTGATCCGCTATGCAATAGTCATGCAACCTTGCAATTTCTTCGGCGTAGAAATCCAACGAGGCAACCAACCGGTCCCAGTCTTCTTCGGTCTGCGCCCAAGGCTTGCCCATTTCGTGGTGGACACAACTTCGCAGCCAGTCTTCGTTTGCGACGACTTCATCACGCAACTTGCGCATCCATGCCTGCCGCTCTGCAATTGGCGCCGCCGCCCAGATGGGAAAAGCTGCCTTCGCTGCCTGCAAGGCACGTTCCACATCATCCATACCCGCGACGGCCACGGCGGCCACCGCTGTTTCTGTCGCAGGATTGGCCACTTCGCGCGTTGCAGAACCGTCTGTCAACGTGCCGTCGATGTACATTTGAGTTGGAAAATTCATCGCGTGGGCCTCAGTCAAACAGGGTTTCAATATTGGATTTGATCCTGTCACCGACATAAAGCGCCATCGCCTGAATGGTGGAGGTCGGGTTGACCGCCCCCGCCGTCGGAAAGATGGAGCCATCGACAATGAAAAGGTTCTTCACGTCGTGACTGCGACCCCAGCCATTCACCACCGAGGTTTCAGGGTCATCGCCCATCCGACAGGTACCCATCTGGTGCCACCCGGCACGCCACCACACCTTGTCGTCATTCTTGGACAGCACTTTCTTCGCGCCAGCCGCAAGCAGAATTTCCTTTGCCTGTTCTTCTCCATGACGCAGCATCTTTCGGGTGTTTCCGCCCAGGCGGTAGGTAATCTTTGGAGCGGGAATACCGTCACTGTCGGTCAGGTCAGGATCGAGCGTGACGCAGTTGTGTTGCTCGGGTAGGTCCTCGCTGACGATCGTGAGACCCGCCAGATACGGATAGATATTGTCCATGATCTCGCGGTGTTCGGCACCCCACGGGATTGGATTGTCGATGCCATACCCACCCAAAGCATAGGTCATTGGCGTCGTGGACCGCCCCGAGTGCAACCCGTATCCACGCACAAAACCGCGGTTCGGATCAGTCTCATAGAACTCCTGCGAAAGGATCGAGCAGGCCATAGGGCCCTCGTGCCCCAACATCGGTTCATCAAAGACACCGGCCACGCCAGTTAGCGGGTGAAACATCAGGTTCTTGCCGACCATGCCGTTACGATTGGCCAGCCCACCAGGGAAGGTTTTTGATTTGGAATTGAGCAACAGGCGCGGCGTACCGACACCGTTGCAGGCAACAACAACCAGCTCGGCACGTTGTTCATGCACTTGCCCGTCTGGCCCATGATACAACACACCCGTCGCAAAGCCTGTGCTCTCATCCACAAGAATTTCGCGGACGCGGCACCCCGTGCGTAACTCAACGCCCGCGTTTTCCAGAATCGGCCAATAGGTGAAATTGGTGCCACCCTTGGCCCCTGCCGCACAACCCAGATCGCAGGTGCCCGCATTGACGCATTTCTGACGTCCATCGTGATCCTGACTGAGGATCGACACATCAGACGGCCACCAGTGATAGCCTTTTTCATTGAACCCTTTGGCGAGCGTCTGGCCCAGTTTTCCAATTGGGATCGGCGGCAATTCAGGACTGTAGTCTGGATAGGCAGGGTTGCCCCCCAGACCCGACACACCTGTATTGCGGTCGTTCATGTCGTAAAATGGCGCAAGCGTTTCATAATCAACCGGCCAATCCGCCCCGACACCATCCAAGCTATGGGTGCGGAAATCTGAGGGCTTCATCCGAGGCCAATGGCCCAAAAAGTTGACCGTAGAACCACCGACTGCGTTGAAGTTCACAGGGGTGATGCAGCTGTCTTCGACATTGATCGGGTAGTCCTGTTTCAATCCCCGCACATTGGGATCGCAGGAGAACTTGCCGTAGCGGGCCAGCTCATAGTCGCCATCACGGCTTGGGAAATCCTCTTCGTCAAAACGCGGGCCTTGTTCAAGACACAAGATGCGCATCCGGGTTTCCAAGAGCGACCATGCGATGGCCGCACCAGAGGCACCCGCACCAATGATCAGAACATCAACGGGCTCATTTTGCATCGCGATATGCCTTTCCGCGCGCACGCACCGGTGCAGACAATTCATCCATCATCGCGTCACTTTCGCGATCAACGGGGTAGCCGTGGGGGTGGATGGGATGCGCGCCTACACCAACATAGGGGCGTGTGTCAGGGCGACTGTAGTAGCCCATGTATGTCAGCCGGACGAGCGTCTCAAAGTCTTGACCCTGTGCTGCTTCGACACGCTTCAATGTCGCGACCTTTTCATCCCTCGGAAGGGCTACGAAATCGTCCGAGACCGCGTCCAGGATTGTCTGTACGGATCCAGCCGGATCGGGCGCATAGGCTTGGGCGGTCGGGAGAAAATCCGCCACACCCAATGCGCCCGCTCCGGGGATTTTGCCATCTTCGCTCGGTGGTATGAGCTCATCCAGGATGGCATCCAGCACAGCTCTGTTGGTTTCATTCAACATGGTGGCCTACCTTTCCGATGTGCCCGATCGGGACACGGCATCAATGGCCACGGCCAGCAACAGGATCGCGCCCGAGAACATCAGCTTGTCCGCAGCGCTCGCGCCAGACAAATCCAGCCCGTTACCAAGCGAACCGATAACCAGCGCCCCAAGGATCGCGTTCCATACCGATCCACGCCCGCCAAACAATGAAGTGCCGCCAATGACCGCAGCGCCAATGGATTCCAGCAACAGCGAGCCACCGGCAAAGGCGGTGTAGCTGACGGACCCAAACCGCGACGCACCAAAGATACCGCCGATCGCCGCCATAAGCCCGACGATGGCAAAGGCCGACACACGGATGCGTTTGACGTTTATGCCCACCCGCCGCGCACTTTCAGGATTGCCACCAACCGAGAAGACTGAGCGCCCGTATGGCGTGGACGTCGTGATCCACCCAACAAGCGCGGTGATCGCCATGAGAAGAACGATAAGGAGCGGAACCGAGCGATAGCTGTTCAGCGTCGCCACTGTCGCCAGCATGAGCGCTCCGAAAAACGCGATCTGACCCCAGACAGCTGCTGTGCTGTCCAACTCCAATCCGCGTGCCTTACGCTGCCCTTGCTTGCGCAGGCTTAGCCACGCGAAGGCCGCAATACATGCCAGTGCCAGCACCCAGCCAAACACGTCAGGCAGAAGAACCCGCGCAAATCCGCGCACAAAGGGATCACCAACATTCAGGTTTCCCGTCGGCAGGATTTTCTGCATCAGCCCCTGAAAACCGAGCAAGCCTGCCAGTGTCACAACGAAGGACGGAATGCCCACATAGGCGATCAGAACACCTTGCGCTGTGCCCATAATGATGCCAACGCCCATGACGATTAGGCAGGCAATCGGGCCAGGAACGCCAGCCAGTACCAACACTCCCAGAAGCGCGGCACAGACGCCAGCGGTTGCCGCAGCTGACAGATCAATGTCACCAAGCAGCAAAACAACGGTGATGCCGACTGCCAGCGTCGCAATCACGGCCGATTGCATGAAAAGGTTGTAGATGTTGCGCGGGCTGAGAAAAATGAACCGGATATTTTCAGCATTCGGATCACCCCAGAATTCCCAAAGCGGAACGGCAAGACCGAAGTAGGCCCAGATCGCGGCAAGTGCCAATAGCACCGGCACGAAGGCTCCGAACCGAGTTTCGCGCATTATGCGCAGCCGGTCGATGAAAGAATGTTTGTGTTCAGGCTGCATTGCCGGCCTCGTCATCCAGGCCGCGCGTCATCGCGACGACAATTTCGTCAGGGGTGGTATCATCCTTGCGCCACGTTGCGACATTGCCGCCGTGACGCAGGACACAAATGCGGTCAGCGACCTCAAAGATGTCGCGCATATTGTGAGAGATGTAGACGACTGCGTGGTTAGTATCGCGCAGCCGTTTGACCACATCGAGAACCTGCCGCGTTTGTGCAACGCCCAAGGCTGCCGTCGGTTCATCCAGCATGACGACCGATCCATCGGCACCAACTGCGCGGGCAATGGCAATTGCCTGACGTTGGCCGCCAGACAATCCACCGACCTTGGCGCGTACTGATTGCAGCGTGCGCACCTGAAGACGGTCAATCGCCTCTTTTGCCTTCACTTCCATTTCAAGATCGTCGAGAGGACGCAAAAGACGCGGCAAAAAAGACCAACCAGATTTGACCGGTTCGGCACCAAGGGAAAGGTTCGCCGCAACATCTAAATTCTCGCATAGTGCGAGATCTTGATAGACGATCTGGATGCCAAGATCGCTTGCGTCATGAGGGGTATTCACAACCACTGGCGCTTCGTCGATGTAGAATTGGCCTTCGTCAGCGGCATGGGCCCCGGCCAGCACCTTCATCAGGGTGGACTTGCCCGCACCGTTGTCGCCGACCAGTGCCATAACCTCGCCACGGGCAACCTCAAAGTCGACACCGCGCAGGGCATGAACGCCACCAAATCGTTTGTGAATACCGCTCACACTAAGGTGAGGGGATGGGGCCACTGGCCCCACCTTGTTTTCATGTTTAGACATGTTTTTTCCGATTAACGACAGAAAGTCGTTTCTGCGGCTTCGCCTTGGCACACCATCTCTTTGGTGATCGATGCGTCGTTGGCGATGACATAAGCTACACCGTCAACGCCAACAGCCGAATATGACCCAACGGGAACATAAGCGACGGTCGCGCCAACACCGTTTTCAACGGTTTGTGGAGCAAGGTCCGAGAAGTCCTCGCCATTGACCAAGCGTACGGTCACTTGCGCGGCTGCTGCGGCCATATCTTCAAGCGGACGCCAGCCACATTGGGTCTGCTTTCCAAGCAACATCAATTGCTGCGCCTGCACCGTGCAGTCCAGACCGGAGACAGGAACCGTGCCCGCCATGCCTTGTTCTTCCATCGCGGCAATCGCCGCGCCGGCGTTACCATCGTTGGAGGACACCACGCCCTGAACATTATTGTTCAACTGCGTCAAAGCCTGGTCCATGGATCGGCGTGCAATCGCCGGATCCCATCCTTGGGTCCAGTTTTCATAGCCCATCTTGCGCGCTCCGCTTTCGTAGAGCTGCGTTAACGCACGCAACTGACCATTGTGGATCACAGCCGCGTTCGGGTCAGTTGGAGACCCCTTGAGCATGACCAACGTGTCACCATCCTTGGTGTTGTTGATCACATGCATCGCCTGATCATAACCCATGCCTTCTAAATCAGCCTGAACCCAAAATGTAGTATTTGTCGAATTAATCATCCGGTCATAGGCAATCGTTGGCACGCCTTCTTCGGCCGCCGTGTCAGCGATGATCGCCGAGCTTTCGCCATCAATCGGGATCACGACCAGTACTTTTGCGCCTTGCGTTAAGGCTTGTTCTGCCTGCCGTTGCTGAACGGATGTGTCGTTGTTAGCGTTGAAAACTTCGACCTTCACGTCGGGGGCAATCGTAGCCATCGTACGGACAAAGGCTGCGGCATCTTGTTGTTCCCAACGTGGGTTCACGTTTTCGGGCAACAGAAGAGCCACCATGTCCGCGGCAGCCACTGACTGGGCTGCAACACCTGCACTGACTATCATGGTCGTCGCAAGTAAACCTTTCTTTATTGTAGAAAACATCTTATTCTCCTAATTGATGTTTAGGCGCCTGCAAGGGCACTTTTTCGTCTGGTGGTTTTCCCGAAATTTCGGGTTGGATCAGGTAGTACGGCGTTGATTGAA
>JABITU010000223.1 GCA_018668195.1 Tateyamaria sp.
TTATATGAATGGACTGGCAATAGATGGATTATTACTCTTTCAAAAAAAAAGGGAGAACTTTCAAGCCGCGTTTGCCGACTTTGATCCCGACATAATCGCAGAGTGGGGCGCTGACGATGTGGCGCGCCTGCTGGTTGATCCCGGAATTATTCGTCACCGAGGCAAGATTGAAGCCACGATCAACAATGCGCGGGTCTACCAAGAAATTAATGCAACTGAGGGATTCGACCAATTTTTATGGAAGTATTTTGACGGCTTTCCGCTGCAAAATGCTTGGGCTACGCAGGCGGATGTACCGCCCTTCACATCGGTGTCGGCACAAATCTCTAAGGACCTTAAGAGCTGTGGCTTCAAGTTTTGTGGGCCCACGATCGTCTATGCATTCCTTCAAGCGACGGGGCTGGTCAATGATCACATCATTACTTGCCATCGGCATGCTCAATGCGCCGCACTGGCAAAGCGTTGACAGAGCGTTGATGGAGCGTTGACTCTGGGTGGGGAGCGCTTATAAGCGCGGCTTCATTGGTGTTGGTGGCTCCCGCAAGGGGTTTCCTGTCGGCGCGGCAAAATCCGCGCAAAGGACAACGCCCTCTTGAACCTACAAAGAGGAGAACAGCCGTGACAAAACGCACGTCTGCCAAGTACAAAATTGATCGCCGCATGGGCGAAAATATTTGGGGTCGCCCCAAATCCCCCGTAAACCGTCGTGAATATGGCCCGGGCCAGCACGGTCAGCGACGCAAAGGCAAGCTGTCAGATTTCGGCATTCAGCTGCGCGCAAAGCAGAAACTGAAAGGTTACTACGGCGACCTGACCGAAAAGCAATTCCGTCGTATTTATGCAGAGGCAGAGCGGGTCAAGGGCGACACTGGTGAAAACTTGATCGGCCTGCTGGAGCGGCGTCTGGACGCGCTTGTTTATCGCGCAAAATTCGTACCGACCGTATTTGCGGCGCGTCAGTTTGTGAACCATGGCCATGTCCGCGTGAATGGTAAAAAGGTCAACATTCCGTCCTATCGCGTTAAAGAAGGTGATGTGGTCGAAGTGCGCGATCGCTCCAAGCAATTGGCTGTCGTGCTTGAAGCCACGCAACTTCCAGAGCGTGATGTTCCCGATTACATTGACGCGGACCATTCAAAACTGACCGCGACGTTTGTGCGCACACCGACACTGGGCGACGTGCCATATCCGGTGATCATGGAACCCAACTTAGTCGTCGAATTCTACGCCAAGAACTAATTTGGGTCACGCGCTCAAACGCGCACCCCGCAAATTATTTGGGCCGTTCCCAGTGGGGCGGCCCTTTTTTATTGTGGCCTGTCTTTGATCATCTCTCGACACATCGTAACGCTGAAATGTGGGGCCTCAGATCTCTATTCTGTACAGTGGTTCTAAACCGCTGACACTCGGCCGCTACGGGTACTTGTTCGAACGAGCGATTGCGTCCGTGTCATGGGCGGTACCGTGTTTCCGCTATAGGATTCGGGGATGGGGTGCAGGAGTGTTGGCGCCTTTTGCACCAACAGAAATTGGTGATGGCGTGCTGGGCATTTTGTCACTGGTCTTGGGGCGCGGCGCGCCCTAAAACCCTGTTGACCGCAGGAGGCAAAAATGACCCGCATTGATCCGCAACCCGGCATTATGGACATCGCTCTTTATCAGGGCGGGTCGAGCTACGTCGCAGGCATCGAGAATGTGGTCAAGCTGTCGTCAAATGAAAACCCCCTCGGACCCAGCGACAAGGCGGTCGAGGCATTTCGCCGTGCGGCGCAGGATTTGCACCGCTATCCACCCTCAGATCACGCCGCTTTGCGCGCGGCAATCGCTGACGTTTACGGGCTGGACGCAGACCGCATCATATGCGGCGCGGGATCGGACGAGATCATCGCCTTTCTTTGCCAAGCCTACGCCGGACCGGGGCGCGAGGTCATACATTCGCTGCACGGCTTTGGCATGTATCGTATCAACGCACTGGTTGCGGGGGCCACTCCGATCGAGGTGATGGAACACGACCGTGTGACTGACGTTGATGTGATCCTTAAGGCAGTGACTGACGATACCTGCCTTGTATTTATGGCCAACCCTAACAACCCAACGGGCACTATGATCGCCGCATCAGAGGTGGAGCGGCTGGCAGATGGCCTGCCCGACCATGCGCTGTTGGTGTTGGATGGGGCCTATGCAGAATACGTCAACGGGTACGATGGTGGTGCAGCATTGGTCGAGTCGCGTGAAAATGTTGTTATGACGCGGACGTTTTCCAAGCTTTATGGTTTGGGTGGTTTAAGGGTTGGCTGGGGCTATGCCCCGTCACATGTGGTTGACGTGCTTAACCGTGTGCGTGGCCCATTCAACGTAACGGGTGCAGCACTTGCGGCCGCCGAAGCTGCGGTGCGCGACGTTAACTATGCAGCACATTGTCAGGCCGAAAATGCGCGATGGCGGACTTGGATGGCGGATGCGTTGGCCGAAATCGGCGTGCCGTCTGACGTGTCGCTGGGTAATTTCATCCTCGCACGATTTGCCGACAAGACCGAAGCCGAAACCTGTGATGCCTATTTACAAACGCAAGGTCTGATTGTGCGGCGTGTTGCAGGGTACAACCTGCCTTCGGCGCTTAGAATTACGGTTGGCGACGAAAGCGCATGCCGCCGCGTTGTACACGCCGTGCGGCAGTTCAAGGGCGGCGCCCGCGCATGACCATGATCTATAACCGCGTGGCGTTGATCGGGCTTGGGCTGATCGCGTCGTCAATGTTCTGGGCGATGAAACGCAAGGGTCTGGCAGGCGAGGTGCGTGGATACGCGCGCACTGCTGAAACGCGCGATACGGCGCGGCGGATTGGCCTGTGCGACCAAGTTTGTGACAGCATTGCAGCTGCGGTCAAGGACGCTGACCTTGTTGTGTTGTGTGTACCGGTAGGAGTCATGGGCGCTGTTGCAGCAGAAATGGCACCGCACCTTGCCCCAGGCACCACTGTAACAGATGTTGGTTCGGTAAAACGCGACGTGATCGAAGCCGTCAGCCCGCACCTGCCTTTAAATGTCCATTTCGTGCCGGCGCACCCACTTGCAGGCACCGAGCATTCCGGCCCTGAAAGTGGATTTGCTGAGCTGTTTGATAATCGCTGGTCGCTGATCGTTCCTGTCGAAGGTTCTGACCGGGACGCGGTTGCGCAGTTGCGAAGGCTGTGGGACCAGATGGGTGCCAATGTTCAGGAAATGGACCCTGATCACCATGACCTTGTCCTAGCCGTGACCAGCCACGCACCGCATCTGATTGCCTATACGATGGTCGGTGTGGCGGATGATCTGCAACAGGTGACGGACAGCGAAGTGATCAAATACTCGGCGGCAGGTTTTCGGGATTTCACTCGGATTGCTGCGTCGGATCCAACGATGTGGCGTGATGTATTCCTGACCAACAAGGACGCCACACTAGAGGTTTTGGGCCGTTTCACCGAAGAGCTTTTTGCTCTGCAACGGGCGATCCGAACCGGTGATGGTGATCATTTGCACGCTTATTTCACTCGGACCCGCGCTATTCGCCGCGGCATTATTGAAGCAGGTCAGGACACCGACGCGCCCGACTTTGGCCGAGGCGCGAAACGGTAGAGCATGTCGCGTTCAATCAGATTGAATTGAAACGCCTTAACTTAGTGGCGTGTTGTATGTTCGAACAGCGAAACCTTTGCCCACTTTGGCTGAACATGCTCTACTATGCCTAGTGCGATGACGGGGTAGAACGTTTTTTGTTGGATTTTGGATTCTTTCCTTGTTTTCGGTTCCTTGAAACTTGCAGTTGCGCCTCTGCAGCGTTTGCCAAAAAACCTGAAACATTGCGTATGACCGGACGCGTTGAACCCTAAAATTTTTAGGCCGGGTCATGTGGCGCAAGTTTTTCTTATAAATTCCTAACGCAGAAGCAGCCGGGGGCTGGGTAGGAGCGGGATAAAACCAAGTTTCATTGCGCCGTCACCCAAGCTAAGCGTGACGTCAAGCGTTTTAGGGTTGCCAGAGGCCTGAGCCAAGGCTTGCAGTATACCCTCTGACTGTTGACGCCGGGCCCGTGACAACTTGCCTGCAGCTTCGGCAAGGTCGAGCATGGCGCGCCAGTTTTGCGCCTGAATCGCCAATGTTCCCTCTGGCGTGCCATTTACATCCACGACCAGATCGGCCGCAAAATTAAGCTTCAGATCGCCCCAACGCGCCTCGGCAAGGTGTAAGCTGATATTGCGCGGTTGCGGCCGTCGCTTATCAAGCGCGCGGCTGTCCCATTCGGTATCAAAGGTCACCGTGGCCTTTAACTGCAGGCTGTCAAACGTCGGTGGTATCGTGTTTGCCAGTCGGAGTTGTTTGCGAATAGCGTCTCCGGGCGCAAAGCCGGACGCCTGCGCCAACAGCTCATAGGTGGCGCCCTGTGTTTGTGTGATCGTCAGCGTCAGGTCTTGGGCCTGCACGACTGTACCGCTCGCATTGGCCAGATTCCAGGCGCCTGCTGTCCAGCCCAATGCTTCCAATTCGAGCGCCGTGCCGAGATGCAGGTTCAGCGACATCACACTACCGTCCATAGTCAAAGTGCTGCGACCCAAAGGTGACGCCAAAAGTATCGGGCCATCGTCCAGCGTGACGCTGACATCGCCGGGCCACCATGCGCGCGCCGATATGTCCAGCGCTGCTGTTTCGATTGCGATGCCGGCTTGCGGATCGGCAAGGGTTAGATCCGTCAGTCCTGCGCGCAGTGTACCTGGGAAACCACCTCCGGTTATGCCGGACGTTTCAGCCTGCCAGCCTTCGGCGGTGCGCGTTTCCAGCCACGCAGCGATGCTCGCCCGCATTCCAATTGACGCGGTGATCCACCACGCGCACCATGCAGCCGTCACTAGCACGGTGATCCAAACCAGTTTGCGCATGCTACTCCCCCTTTTACTTGTCCGCAGAATCGGGTCTATCGCACGCAATATGGAAGGGAACAGTAAGAATGACGATGTGGGTGTTCGGATATGGTAGTTTGCTTTGGAACCCGGGCTTTGAGGTTGCCGAACAGGTGATGGCTACCCTGCCGGATTACGAAAGGTCATTCTGCATGCTGTCCATCCACCACCGTGGGTCCGAGGCTGAGCCAGGCTTGGTACTGGCGCTAGACGAGTTGGCAGGTGCATCTTGTCAGGGCGTGGCTTTGCGCTCGACCCCTGGCACCGAAAAGAGCACCTTGGAGTACTTGCGCGAACGCGAGCTAATTTCGTCAGCGTATTTGGAAAAGATGTTGAATATTACATTGCAATGTGGCCGTGAGGTCACCGCCGTGACCTATGTGATTGATCCGCTGCATGTGCAATATTGCGGTGGTTTACCCCTTGAACAGCAGGCGCAAATCATTGCGAAAGCGCAGGGTGGCCGGGGCCCAAACAGCGAATATCTCTATAACACGGCTGATCATTTACAGGCACTTGGGGTGGCAGATACAGATCTTGACTGGCTTTCACGCCGCGTTGCAGCAATTATAGCATAAATCCTTGTCACTTCTGTCGAAAATCCGCTAGATACACGTAGAACAGAGCAAAAAGAGGGTCAGAAGCCAACCGATGGCACAGACCACCCCCGAGGCGCAGCCGCATTTTTCACAGCCTGTGCGGCAAATTGCATTGATGTTGATCGTGCTTGGCCTGTCCGGCTTTGGCGTGGTTGTGGCGTTGCCGCGCGTGTTGCCCGTGTTCGAGGCAAACCCCTACCTCAACGGTTTTATTATGTTCGTGTTTGCGATTGGGGTCGTGGCCTGTTTCTGGATGGTGTTTCAGTTGATCCAGTCTGTGGCTTGGATTGAACGCTTTGCTTCCGAGGGACCCGCGACATCGGGAAAGGCGCCGCAGCTGATGGTTTCGTTGGCGTCGTTGTTGCGGTCGCGGGGATCGCGGATGCAATTGAATGCAACCTCGACACGGTCAATCCTTGATTCTGTGGCAACGCGCATTGACGAAGTGCGTGAAATCACGCGCTACATTGTTAACATGCTGATTTTCCTAGGCTTACTAGGAACGTTCTATGGGCTGGCTACAACGGTGCCTGCGCTCGTTGACACTATCCGCAGTCTTGCACCGCAAGACGGTGAAACAGGGACTGAAGTGTTTTCGCGCTTGATGGGCGGGCTGGAATCCCAGCTCGGCGGCATGGGCGTTGCTTTTGCGTCGTCCCTTTTGGGCCTTGCCGGATCTCTGATCGTGGGGCTGTTGGAACTGTTTGCCGGTCATGGTCAAAATCGGTTTTACCGTGAGCTTGAGGAATGGCTTAGCTCGATCACGCGCGTTGGGTTTGCGCCCGAAGGCGAGGGCAATACCGAACAAAATGCCGTAGCAGGCGTTATCGACCATCTGGAGGATCAGATGGAAAGCCTCCAGGCTATTTTGACCAAGTCAGACGTCAGCCGATCTATTGTTGACGAAAAGCTGGGCAGACTGGTGGATGCAGTCGAACGTATGACGACGCAATTGCAAGGGCAGGGGGCCAACGGTACCGCATTAGAGCGCATGGTAGACGGGCAAGAACGCTTGATTGCGTTGATTGAA
>JABITU010000224.1 GCA_018668195.1 Tateyamaria sp.
CCCGCCTCTTTCGCAGCGGTTGTGTATGCGTCTTCAATGGCTTGCAGGGTAGCAGCTGCATCTCGTTCACCGGTGAAGAAACCAGACAGTTCACTGCCAAATGCCGTGTGCAGCAGGCCCATCTGTGTTGTCGATGGATAAGGGGCCGCAGCAGGTATGGCCGTTGCCGTAGCAATGGCACCTTGCGCCATTGGACCAGGTACAAACCCATCAACCAACCAAATTGCAGCAGAGTTGGCCCCCTGAACCATCTCGGAATCCAGACCTTCCATCGCTACACGAAAGGCGGCGTCTGCCTCTTCATCCGAGATGTTGGACGCGATCACGATACCGTCCCACCAAAGCGTTGTAGCGGGTGCGCCGCCTTGCATCGCAGTCGGTGCACTGGCCATGGTCACTTTGCCCACAACCTGGCTTTCGTTCGCGTCATCCATGGCCCCTGCGCGCGTTGCCCACAGGTTCGCCATTGCAATTTTGCCCTGCTGGAACTGCTGCTGCACATAGGTGGAATCGGACACAAGGTATTCAGGATCCATGTAAGCGGTCATCGCCATCATGGTTTCCAGCGCTTTCATTCCCGCCTCGCCATTGACAGCCGTTGTGTTGTCATCGTTGAAGAAGGACCCACCATAGCCCAGGAACATATTGTTGAAATCCTGCGCAATATTCCAGCCGGCTTTCATCGTAGCACCCAACGGGTAATCGACAACACCAGCGTCTTGGACCGCTGCGGCCGCCTCAAGAACTTCGGCCCACGAGCTGGGTGCGTCGATGCCCAAGTCGGCTAGAATATCACTGCGATACATCAAGTGCTGGGTGTTGACCATCATAGCCACGGCCATTGTCTTGCCGTTGACCTTGATCAACTGGTTAGGCTTCAGGTTTTGGCCATATTTGGCGACCAAATCGTCCAGCGGGCGAATTGTGCCCGCATTGAGTAGCGGCGTAACCGTACCGTTCGACACACCACCGATGTGGTACAGGGCTGGGTTGGCCTCAAAAGCTGCAGGTTGTTTGGTTCGGAATTCTTGATCCAACTCAGCCTGGAAATTACCGCACTCAGACATTGCATCTGTCACAGCTTTCCACGCGTCGAACCCTGCAGTCAACGATTTCAGCGGAACCGAATTTTCAAAGGCGCAGCCAGCGAAAACCGATGTGCCCATAAGCGAGACAGCGCCCGCCAGAACCAGTTTCTTCAAATACATGTGCAAACTCCCTGTTGCGTGTACGCCAATACATCATCAAAATCTGCACTGGCATCTTATTAACCTGACCGGGGGTCCCGGTCAGGCAGGTTTTCAGGCGATACGTTCGCCAGATTCTTGATCGAAGGCATGACAAATTTCTGCCGGTATATTGAACGAGACAATATCGCCGATTTCCGCCCTGTATTCCTTGTGAGCTTTGACCGAAACCAATTGCCCGCCTGCGCGAACAGTTAACATGGTCGCGTCTCCTAGTAGCTCAATCGTGTACAGCGGTGCAGTAATCTGACCACCTTGTGCAACCACCGTTGCGTCTTCGGCGCGAAAGCCCAAAGTGACCTTGCCATCCTGCGTTGACAGCCCCGCAATCGAGACCCTGTCGCCCGCAAAAGTGCCATTTGTGATCTCGCCTTTCATCAGATTCATAGCCGGAGACCCAATGAAGCTGGCCACGAACGTGTTGGCAGGCCGATCATAGATTTCAGTCGGCGTGCCAACTTGCCTCACTTTGCCTTCTTTCATCACCACGACGCGATCGGCCAACGTCATTGCCTCGATCTGATCGTGGGTTACGTACACTGTTGTCACCTTAAGTTCGTGGCTGAGGTTCTTGATCTGGGCCCGCGTGCTGACCCTCAACTTGGCGTCAAGGTTGGACAGAGGCTCATCCATCAGGAACACATTTGGCTCACGTACAATAGCACGCGCCAAAGCGACACGCTGGCGCTGCCCTCCAGACAATTCCGCCGGTTTGCGGTGTAGAAAATCATCCAGCTCGACCATGGCCGCAGCGCGACGTACCCTCTGGTCATGTGTGGTCGGGTCTGCCTTGCGCACCTTGAGCGGGAAGCGGATATTTTCATAAACGTTCATGTGCGGATAAAGGCCATAGGATTGAAACACCATGGCGACGTCGCGGTCCTTGGGATCAAGATCGTTGACCCGCCGTCCGTCGATCATGATATCGCCCTCGGTCGCGTCTTCGAGCCCTGCAATCATCCGCATCGTTGTAGTCTTGCCACAACCTGACGGGCCAAGCAGAACGACGAACTCTTCGTGTCCAATGGTAAGATCAAAATTTTCAACCCCGACGAAAGACCCCCATCGCTTATTAATATTTCGCAACTGGATTTCAGCCATCTGGGCCCCCGCACCATTGTGACACAAAGACTAATCACCGTCAGGCTACCTTGGCAATAGTTTTTTGCACACGTGTGCAAAACATTTATTCATGACGAAAGTCGCCATAATCAGGAGCGGCAGGTTTAGGATCAGGGGCTTTTCAAGCCTAAAACTCAAGGCCCGTCAGCGTCTTTTAGAGCAGTCGCCGCGACGCGGATGCCATCAGAAGAAGGCATCGTCGCTGCATAGGCGCGCCCCGTGGCAATGAAGCTATCCTCAGCAGTGTAGCGCGCAAGATGCCGGTGACCTGCCTCAAACAACGCAGACATCACGCCTTCGGCAACACCACCTGATCGCCTTGTTTCGTCCACAATCAGTACGGATTCACAGTCTCTGACGGCATCCAGAAGCGCATGAATTGGCAGTGGAGCAAGCCAGCGCAAATCGACAATTCGGGCCCCTTTAACTTTGGCCTGCTCCGCCAGATACCGTCCATTTCCAAATGTTACGATGGCAATCTCAGTGCCACTGCCATGGACGCCGACGGCTCCGAGCGGGATGCGCTGATCCAGGGTCGGATAAAGACGCATCCATGCACCGTCACCCGTATTCAGATCCCGCATTGGATAAAGCGCGATCGGCTCCACAAAAACGCAGACCCGATTTTCCTCTCGTGCGAGCCGATGACATTCTCGCAGCATTTGCACAGCTTCTGCCCCGTCTGACGGGCAAGCGACGATCAGGCCGGGGATATCACGCAAAACAGCAAGTGCATTGTCGTTGTGGAAATGCCCACCAAACCCTTTTTGGTACCCAAGCCCCGCGATGCGCAGCACCATCGGGTTGGCCCACTGCCCGTTGGAAAAAAACGGCAAGGTTGCCGCCTCTCCACGCAATTGATCCTCTGCGTTGTGCAGATAGGCAAGGAATTGGATTTCCGGCATCGGGATATAGCCGTTATGCGCCATGCCGATGGCAAGACCTAGGATCGATTGTTCGTCCAGTAGCGTATCAATGACGCGCGCAGGCCCGAAGCGACCCTGCAGTTTCTGAGTAATACCATAGACACCACCCTTGCGCCCGACATCTTCGCCCATGATGACGGTTTCGGGATATGTCAGCATCAGGTCGGTCAGCGCCCAATTGATCAGCCGCGACATCGGCTGCGGCTGGTCCATCTGGGCAAGATCGCTGCCAAAGGCGTCAGAACGCGCAGCAACGGCTGGGCCGTTTGATATGGAATGCGTGCGGGCTGGTGGTACGATGGCTGCCATTACTGCGCGTGCGTCCTTCAAAGGCGCAGCACGTGCAACTTGCGCGGCATCGGCTCTGACACGGGCCAGGCTGTCAGTGTAGATTGAAATGATATCCTGCGGGCTTTGCCCCTGCGCCAAAAGGCCCGCGGCACTGCGCAACAGCGGGTCATTCGCCTCGTCGGCTTCGACCTCGGCGCGCGGCAAATAGCTAGTCGCCACATCGGCGCCTGCATGGCCATAAAGCCGAACCGTGCGCAAATGCAGGATAGCAGGCTTGCGCTGTGTGCGCACATGACGTGCCGCTTGGATGGTGGCCCGATAGGCGTCCCACAGATCCAGCCCGTCGCCCTGAAAATAGGTGATACCGGGGCGATGCCGCAGGCTATTTTCGACCCAGCCTGCCGGTGTCTTGGTGGAGATACCGATGCCATTGTCTTCGCAAATCATCAACAGCGGCAAAGGCGCGCCCTGAACACTGCTCCAACCTGCTGCGTTGATGGCCCCTTGCGCAGTTGAATGGTTTAGAGATGCATCCCCAAAGCTGACCACTGCGATCCCATCGCGTGGTAATATAGCAGCTTCGGGCCGATTGCGACGCGCCAACCCTAAAGCAAAAGCCGCACCAAGCGCCTTAGGCAAATGACTGGCGATGGTAGACGTTTGCGGCGGGATGAACAGATCGCGGCTGCCCAGCACCTTGTGCCGCCCGCCACTGGTGGGATCGTCAGCCGCGCATGCAAAACTGAGCAGCATATCGCGGCACATATCCTGCCCTTGCTGCGCCGCGCGGGCAACCTGAAATGCACCGTCGCGATAGTGTAGAAAAGCGATGTCATCCGGGCGCAAGGCATAAGATACCGCCGCCATGCCCTCGTGGCCCGATGACCCAATCGTATAGAACCCGTGACCTGCCTTTTGCATCTCGCGGCTGACGATATCCAGCGCGCGGGTCAGGCACTGATGAGTGAAAAGAGCCACAGAAACCTCTGGGTCCAGCCCATACGGCGTGACAGAGGGCAAATCACACACGGCCACCCTGCGCAGAAAGTTGTCGTGAACGATTGAAACGCGGTCCATGCAGCCCCTGCCAGATTTTCAGAATATGTGTCTGCGGCAGTCATTTAGACAGGGCAAAGGCCGTATGACAACGCCCTTCGTCCTGAAAATTTCATCTGTGCGACATCAGAAAAACGCCTGAAGACCCGTCTGCGCACGACCAAGGATCAGCGCATGCACATCGTGCGTGCCTTCGTAGGTGTTGACCGTTTCAAGGTTCATCAGATGGCGCATGACCTGAAACTCGCCTGAAATACCATTGCCACCGTGCATGTCGCGGGCATGGCGCGCAATCTCCAGCGCTTTGCCGCAATTGTTGCGCTTCATAATCGAGATCATCTCGGGCGCGGCCTTGGCCTCGTCCAGCAAACGACCCACTTGCAGCGAGCCTTGCAGGCCCAGCGCAATTTCGGTTTGCATATCTGCAAGTTTTTTCTGGAACAGCTGTGTTTGCGCCAGCGGTTTGCCAAACTGCTTGCGATCCAGCCCATATTGCCGCGCCGCGTGCCAGCAGAATTCTGCCGCACCCATCGCGCCCCAACTGATCCCGTACCGCGCCCGGTTGAGACAACCAAACGGCCCTTTAAGGCCCTGCACATCAGGCAGCAAAGCGTCCTCGCCCACTTCGACATCCTTCATCACAATTTCGCCAGTGATTGAGGCGCGCAAGCTGAGTTTATTCTGGATTTTCGGCGCTGACAGGCCCCCCATACCCTTTTCAAGCACAAAGCCGCGGATCTTGCCACCATGTGCATCGGACTTGGCCCAGACCACGAAAACATCCGCAATCGGAGCATTGGAAATCCACATCTTGGCCCCGTTCAGCACATAGCCGCCATCGACTTTTCTGGCGGTTGTCTTCATCCCAGCGGGGTCCGACCCGGCGTCAGGTTCCGTCAGACCGAAACATCCGATCCATTCGCCCGAAGCCAGCTTGGGCAGATATTTCCGACGCTGTTCTTCAGAGCCATATGCATAAATCGGATAGATCACGAGACTGGACTGCACCGACATCATCGACCGATAACCCGAATCAATGCGCTCCACCTCGCGTGCGACAAGACCGTATGAAACATAAGATCCACCAAGCCCACCGTAAGCTTCAGGCAGCGTCACGCCGAGCAGCCCCATATCGCCCATCTCGCGGAAAATTTCGGCGTCGGTGGTTTCATCGGCAAAGGCACTGATCACGCGAGGGGCCAGTTTTTCATCAGCATAGGCCGCAGCCGACGCCTGCACCATTCGTTCATCTTCGGTTAACTGCTCGCTCAGTCGAAACGGGTCAGCCCAGTCAAAGCTACCAAGGTCCGGCGCGTCCTTTGCTTTCAGGATTTTTGTTTCTGCGTTCATGATCTCTCTCCGGTCAGGGCATTCTGTTTGCACCAGTATTGCAGAGTTGAATGAAAAGTTCTAACGATGCCTTATCCTGAAAACCATGAGAAAAACTCATATGTTTACCCATCGTCGATTTTTGCCCTCAGTCTCTGCTTTGCTGGCATTCGAAGCGGCAGCGCGCCTTGGATCGGCAACAGCAGCGGCGCAGGAGTTATCGTTGACCCAAAGTGCAATCAGCCGGCAACTCAAGACACTGGAGGAACAGATTGGCGCGCATTTGTTTGCCCGTGAGGGGCGCGCCCTTGTTCTGACGCCTGCGGGGCGTGATTACGTCGTGCAAGTGCGCGATATCCTGATGCGCCTTGGGTCAGCATCTGTCGCTGCGGGCGCAAACCCAAAGGGCGGCGCGTTGAACCTCGCCATTTTGCCCGCCTTTGGGATGCACTGGCTGGCGCCCCGACTTGCGGATTTTGCGAGCGCGCATCCAGAGGTTACTGTGAACCTGTCAACACGTCTGGCCCCGTTCGATTTCCGCTCTGAACCATTTGACGCCGCAATCCACTTTGGCCGCAAGGACTGGCCCGGAGCGGCCCACCTGCATTTGATGCCGGAAAACGTTGTGGCCGTGGCCGCACCTGCGCTTGTACCACAGCCCGTCGAACCATCAGACCTTGCCAAGCTGCCAATGTTGCACCTCGACACTCGGCCACGCGCCTGGGCACGCTGGCTTGCAGCGCATGACCTGACACCCCCACGCAGTGCAGGCATGGTGTTTGATCAGTTTTCAACCATGGCACAGGCGGCAATTCATGGGTTGGGCGCGGCCCTTTTGCCAGATTTCGTGGCCAGATCACATCTGGCGAGCCAAGCGCTTGTGCGGGCAGCGGATGACACGGGCCAAAGCATCGGCGACTATTATCTTGTGTGGCCTGCCGAGCGGCCCGACCCACCCAGCCTTAAATCATTCCGCGCATGGCTTTCACGGAAATTGCCCGGCGCATGAGGCTTTTCACCTGCCTTTACAGCGGTTGACGAAATACCTGAAACACCGCACATCACCTAACGCTTCAAGGTCGAGCCGCACAGGCTAAAATAAACCAAGCATGTTCCGCACCGCACCGGTCGAAAAGGGTAAATACTGCACTCACATAGGCCTACTTTCATCGGCCTTGCCAAAAGCTAGTCACCCGTCAATCGGTTCGATCAGCTCTGGGCCAGCGAATTGGTTGGAATTGACTGTCGTCGCCACGCGATGCCAGACCAATGCGTCATCCGCAACCGCCCGCATAAGTCGGGCTGCCCCTTTGCCCTCTTCACCCAGCCACAGGGCAATGTCAGGTGTCTCCAGTATCACAGGCATGCGGTCATGGATCGCTGCCATTGGCGCATTGGCGGCTGTGGTCACGATGGCGGCGGTTCGGATCATATCATCACCATTGATGTTTGAACCCCACGATTGCCAGATCGCGGCTAATGCCAGCGGCGCACGATCAGCGCGGGTGATGTACCACGGCAATCGGGCATCCCCATCCCGCGTCCACTCATAATAGCCCGAGGCGATGATCAATGCTCTGCGCGCCCGGCAGGCCACGCGAAACGCCGGCTTTTCTGCAAGCGTCTCAGCGCGGGCATTGATCAAAAGCGGCCCGCTCACGGGGCTCTTGTACCACTTCGGGATAAAGCCCCATCGCATCGGGGCCAACAACCGCCCTGCCCCTTCGTTGCGCACCACATGCACCTGCGTCGTCGGACAAACGTTGAAGTTGGGGACGTCGGGCGAATCATTGGCGGGCGCTGCAGCAAAAAGCTGCGCCATCGCATCCGTGGGCAGAGTGACAGAAAATCGTCCACACATCAGACGAGCTTAAGCCATCTGATCCAGACAGCCAAGCGAAGTTGTCGGCCGAATAGCAGATGAAAAAAGCCCCGCACACATCACTGCGAGCGAGGCCAAGACTGTTCAGACGGTGCAAGCCGATGCGGCTTACTTCATTGTAATGCGCCCATCGGTGTAGGGCTTGAACGGCCCTTGTGCCGCAAGGTACTCTGCGGTGACATCCGCGAGGTCAGGACCATAGTCATACGCATTCTGCGCATCACGGAACATCTTGTACCCATCACCGCCATTGCGGACATAGTTGTTGCTCACGACGCCATAAAGCTTGTCCATATCAAGCGGCGCGCCACCAACCATCACATCGCTGATCCGCGCACCAGCGGGTTGGGACCCGTCAAAGGCATAGCTCATGCCCGCAACCTGCGGGAAGCGGCCTGCACCCTCTTCGATCTGGCTGACCCCGTTTTCCAAAGCCTCTAGCATAGTGGCGCCCGTCACCTGAAATGTAGACAGCGTATTCTGGAATGGCAGAACCGTCAGCACCTCACCCATGGTAATCGGGCCATCATCGATAGATGCCCGAATACCACCGCCGTTTTGGATCGCGATCGCAATTCCCTGATGCTTGACCCGATCCAGCATTGCGTCGGTAATCAAAGAGCCCATCGGACACTCCATCGCACGGCAAACGCTGCGATCACCCTCAATCGGTTCGGCGGCTTCAGCCACCACCTGGTTGCGGATCTCATCAAGCGGCTTGGCAGCTTCCGCAATGCGCGCCTTGACGCCCGGGTCCTCGCTCACGCTTGCATCCATCAGGATCGGGCCACCCACGGCCTGGGTCACGTTGCCGGAATCGTCGAACGTAAGGTTCAGTTCGCCCAGATATTTGCCATAGGCATAAGCCTGAACGATCGGCACCCCATTTTGCATGGTGGGATATGGGCCGTCCGCACCATCATCATTGCTGTTAAGATATGTGTTAGAATGGCCGCCAACGATCACATCAATCCCAGTGGTAACATCTGCGATGTAGCGGTCGATTTGATAGCCCGAGTGCGACAGCAGGATAATCTTGTTGATCCCTTGTGCAGTCAGCTTGTCCACTTCGGCCTGTGCTGCCGGTGCAGGATCGCCGAACGTGACATTGGGACCGGGCGAGGAAAGCTCGGCGGTACTTTGCGGTGTCAGTCCGATCAACCCGATCTTTTCGCCGGCCTGTTCAATCACAGTGGATTTGACAAGCGCATCTTTCAGCAGTGGTTCGCCCGAATAATCGGCATTCGACATCAGGATCGGGAATTCGACCGCATCAATGAACCCGCGCAATACTTCGGGGCCATGATTAAACTCATGGTTGCCCACTGTCATCGCGACATAGCCCATCTGGTTCATCATTTCTGCGGCGAGCTTGCCCTTGTAATAGGTATAAAACAGAGTACCCTGAAACTGGTCACCCCCATCCACAAGCATAGAATTGTCGGACCGAGCGCGCGCATCATTGATCGCCGTGATCAATCGGGCCGAACCACCAAAGCACTTGCCTTCAGCGTTACTTTCTTCGCTGCAACCGCTGTCATACTTGCTGATCGGCTCGAACCGGGCATGAAAATCATTGGTGTGCAAAATGGTCAGCGTGTAATCGGCCACTGCAGTGCCTGCGCTTAATGCCAGTGCCGCGGCGCCCATCAGGAATCGGTTCATGGTCAGATCTCCATCGTTGGTTATTTGAACATCGTGCCCACAAGCGACCGTCGGAGTCAAAGCCCGTTCTGCAACCCTGGCGCAAAGAACTGGTGGAATGCTTGACTTGACCATTTTGCAGACGACAGGCATCAAGATGGCATGATGATCTTCAAGATTTTCCGCACGCCCGAATGGGTGGATTTGCGCAAACAGGGGAAAACCCTTGGCGCGCCGATTGATGTGGCCGACGGCTACGTCCATTTTTCCACCGCTGAACAGGCGGCCGAAACCGCCGCCAAGCACTTTGCAGGACAGGACGATTTGTTTCTAATTGCAGTCGAAGCGGACCGATTAGGACAAGAACTCAAGTGGGAAAAATCACGTGACGACGCGCTGTTCCCCCACCTTTACCGAGAGATGCGGTTGAATGATGTGCATTGGGCACAGTCGCTGCCGCTTGTGCATGGGGTTCATATATTCCCAGTGGGAGAGGGTTTTTGATGACATATGTCGACCCGCTTCGCGCGCAATTTAATGCCTTCAAAGAACTCAACCGCGATCACCCTATCGAAATGCTCAACCTTGTGCAGTTTCGCGATCATGCAAGCTATCCTGCGGATCACGAAATGGCCAAGGCTGGTTTAACCGGCTCAGAGGCCTATGGGCTGTACGGCACCCATACCCTTCCCGTTCTAGAACGTGTGGGCGGCTCTATCTTGTGGCGCGGAGCATTCGAAACCATGTTGATTGGCCCCAGCGATGAAGCATGGGATGCCACCTTCATCGCGCGCTATCCAACAGCGCATGCCTTTCTGGCGATGATATCTGATCCCGACTACCAGCGCGCCGTGGTACATAGACAGGCCGCCGTGGCGACCTCGCGCTTGATCCGGTGCGCGCCAGCGCCGGGTGGCACAGGCTTCGCATGAAGCGCGCAATCGAGCGGCTGGGGCTCAAGGCTTTGCGCCAAATTGATCCAGAGACCGCACATGGCATCGCGTTGGCAGCGGTGCATACGCCCCTCGTCTCGCTACCTGGTCCAGTGACCAGCCCACGATTGCGCACAACGCTTGCCGGTATGGACATGCCTAACCCTGTCGGATTGGCAGCCGGCTTCGATAAGAATGCCACGGCAATAAGGCCACTCAGCCGCGCGGGCTTTGGCTGGATCGAGGTTGGTGCCGCCACACCTCTTGCACAGCCCGGCAATCCAAAACCACGGCTCTTTCGACTGCGCGAAGATGGTGCAGCCATCAACCGTTTCGGATTTAACAATGATGGAATGGATGAAATCGCAAAGCGATTGGCACACGGCCCCACTGGTTTGCCCATCGGTCTGAACCTTGGTGCCAACAAGAACAGTACAAACAAGGCAGATGATTTTGCGCGCGTTCTGGAACACTGCCGCGATCACATCGACTTTGCGACGGTCAACGTCTCAAGCCCA
The DNA here is from genome assembly GCA_018668195.1 of Tateyamaria sp. The sequence continues at coordinate 10,948 of JABITU010000224.1, forward strand.
AACACCGAAAAGCTGCGCGACCTGCAGGGGCCAAAGGCGCTGGCGGCGTTGCTCGACGGCGTGATGCAGGTGCGCGGCAGCGTGCCTGTGTTTCTCAAGATCGCACCAGATTTGAGCGATCAAGAGCTCTTCGATATTGCGCGCGTGGCTCAAGACGCACAGGTAAGCGCCATCATCGCCACCAACACGACTCTTGACCGCAGTGGGTTGCGCAGCCGCCATTCAACACAACAGGGCGGACTGTCCGGCGCGCCCCTCTTCGAAAAATCCACTCGCGTGCTGGCGCAGCTACACAGCCTAACAAACATCCCCTTGGTCGGCGTGGGCGGGATCAGCACAGGACAAGACGCCTATGCCAAGATCAAAGCGGGCGCATCAGCGGTTCAGCTGTACACAGGCCTTGTGTATGGCGGTCTCAGCCTTGGTGCCCGGATTGCAAAGGATCTTGACGACTTGCTCGCACGGGATGGGTACGGTTCTGTCACAGAGGCTGTTGGAACGGGCACAAGCGAATGGCTCTGATCCCCTTCATCTTGCCAAACAAACTCCGGGGGTGAGGCCGCAGGCCGAGGGGGCTGGCCCCCTCACTTGTATACATCGGAACGTTGCTGCAAAACAGCCCCGCGCTCCAGCGCAGGGTAGCGCGCAGCAAGCGTCGCGCCGCGCGCAAAAAACGAGATCAACAGCGCAGCCCAAAGCCCATGGTTACCAATCAGTGGCACCAGCATAATAATCGCCGCCCAGTAGATGACAAAGCTGATCGCCATCATGTTGCGCATGTCACGACCACGCGCGGCACCAATAAAAATTCCGTCAAGCATCCAAGCGGCACACCCAAGGATGGGGGCGGCCACCATCCACCAAAGATAATCGCGGGCTTCGGCTTGTACGGCCACATCCTTGGCCATCACGTCAATGATCCATGGGCCGGCCAGAGCAAAGCTCAGCGCTGACACCACACAGGTCACCATCCCCCAAATACTCGTCATCACAGCGCTTTTGCGCACGCGCCCCGGATTGCCTCGGCCATAGGCCCGCGCAATCAGCGTTTCAGCAGCAAAAGCAAAACCATCCATCGCATGGGCCGTGATATACATCAGTTGGATCAACACTTCGTTCGCCGCCAGCGTTACATCGCCAAACCGCGCACCCAGAAACACAAAGCTGGAAAAGATCACCATCAGCATCGCTGAACGCAAAAGGATATCGGTGTTCAGCAAGGCCATCCGGACCAGCTTGACCCGGTCAAAAACGCGCGGCCATGATCGCCAAGCCGGATGGGCGAATGCATCACGACAGAACCAAAAGGCCAGAGCGACACCAAGCCCTTCGGCGATGACAGTGGCCACTGCCACTCCGGCTACTCCCCAACCAAGTCCAATCACAAAAATAAAATCAAGCCCAATGTTCACGCCATTCATAACCAGTTGGACCCAAAATACCCGACCTGTACGCTCCATCGCGATCAGCCAGCCCGTGAGCGCGTAGATCGCAATTGAGGCTGGCGCCGTCCATATCCGGATCCCAAGGTATTCGCGCGCCAGCCCCTCAACCTCGGCACTGGCAGGGGCCAGCTGAAAGGCGGCCCAAAAGATTGGAACCTGCAATGTTATCAGCGCTGAACCGGCAGCCCCTGCAACCAGCACCGCCCGAGTCAGCCAGGCAGAAACCTCTGCGCTGTCACCCGCTCCAGCGGCCTGACCAACAAGGCCCACGGTCCCCATACGCAGGAACCCGAAAAGCCAAAAAAGCGTCGTCAGGATGATGGCCCCAATGCCAACCGCCCCAATTGGGGCCGCTGCGCCCAGCTGCCCGACAACACCCACATCTACGGCACCCAAAAGCGGGACAGTGGCGTTCGACAGCACAATCGGAACTGCTAACTTAAGCACACGCCGATGGGTGAGCGGTGCAGAAGGCATGCTCGGTCCAGAGGGTAGGCCAGATGCTGGCCGAATCATTCTAGCGCCGTTGCGGCATAACAAAATGCCCAGTCGCTTGCGCAAAAAGCTTGGTCCGCTTGTCTTGCCAGCCTTCCACATGAACAGAGGCATATCGTCGACCTGACCGGTTCACGTGCGCGCGCGCATAGGCATCGCGTGGCAGACCAGAGCGCAAGTAATCCACAGAAAAATCAACCGTCTTCGGCAGTCTTGGCAGGCGCATTCCCTCGACAGGGTCAAAATCGAGATTTCCTTTTTCGATATCTTCCCAAAGATAAGACCAACTGAGCGTGATCATTGCCGTCACCTCAAGAAACGCCGCCGTCACACCGCCATGAAGTGCTGGCAACAGCGGATTCCCAATGAGTTTTTCATAGAACGGCAGAACACCAGTCAATTCATCGCCGCGTCGATCAAATTTCATACCAAGGTACTGAATATAGGGTACGCCACTGACCAAGGCGCGCAGGGCCACATCGCGGCGTTGTTTAACAATTTGTACAGGTTCGGGGCGCTTCATTACTTGCCCTCCACGGTAAATGCACCCGTTGCGGTCGCAACCGGGTTGTCGGCGTCGTCATCTGTTGCGGTCGCCCGCACAAAAGCCACTGAACGGGTCACGTGATAACACACAGCGCGCGCCGTGATGGTTTGCCCCGGTGTGGCCGCCCGCATGTAATCGATGCGCAAATCAATCGTAGCCGTACCACCCATATTGGCAGGATGGCTCATCACGGCTGCTCCACAGCAGGTATCCATCACCGCCGAAACAGCGCCACCACTGATCACGCCCGTTTCCGGATCGCCAATCAGCCGTTCGTCATAGGGCATGGTGATTACTGCAACGCCATCCTCCATGTCTGTCAGGGTCATGCCCAGATCGCGCGAATGCGGGATCGCCTCGATAAATTGGCGGGCTATCTTGAGTCTATCAGTCATAGGTCACGAGGCTTCTCTCAGAGGGTGATTACGGAAAGTTATGGGCCGCAGGCTTGGCCTGTGCAAGCGCCTGTTGCTTGTGTCGCCAACCGGGTCTAAGATTCACCTAGGGAGAGAGGAAAAAGATGGCTGACGACCGCTTAAGCTTTAAACAGATGTGCGCCGAATTCGATGTAACCCCGCGTACACTTCGTTATTATGAATACATCGAATTATTGCAGCCTGAGCGTCAGGGCAGATCGCGATTTTACAGCGCCCGTGATCGCGCCCGGATGAAGCTTATAATGCGCGGGCGCAAGTTTGGCTTTCAGCTCGAGGGCATCCGGAAGTGGTTGCTGATCTATGAAAATGAAGGCACCGAAGCGCAAATGCGCGCTTGGATCAAAGTGGCAGATCGTCAGCTCGGTGAGCTGGAAGAACAACGCAAACAACTCGATGAAGCACGCAGCGAATTACAGGATTTGCGGGATAACGCCGCCAAAGGGTTAGGCATCTAGGGTCAGGGCCCATTAATCCTGTGTTGCCAGTTCGGAAAATTTTGCGTCTGGCCAAGATCAAAGCAGCAGAAATAGTGATTCTACTCCAAGGTTTTGATCTGTAGGCGGGGGTGAAACCCGTCGAACCCGCAGGGTACGGTGAACTGCCCGCCTCGGCGTTCATTGCCGCTTGAAAACGCAACCAACCTTTCCTGTCCTTCAAAGATCGAAAATTTAGGGCAGTTTACCTTGCCGGCCATATGGAATTAATGGGTCCTGACCCTAATCAGCCTGCTCGCTCGATAGGTTATAAGTAATAATGGCTCAGATCAGACCAAAGAACGATTTGTGCGAGAATGGTACGTGTATCACGCATAGCGTTCGAATTTTTTCAGCGTGTGCATTATGAATGCGTTTACCACAGCACTCGTTTCCGCCGTAGTCTAGCCCAATCCATCACTAAGATCGGTGTAGCGTTACCGAGACAATTGAAACACAGCATGTCAGCTAACGTATTGAAATATTTCATTTCAAGCAGCGTTGGCTGTTTCAAGTTTCCCGTATGATACATTAGAATACGACGTCGCCAAAATGCCATGATCCGCGACAAGCATCTGCGCACACGGATTCCAACATAAGTCATTAGCAATGTTGGCCTTGGTCGGCGCTTAAAAGCGTTGAATGCCTTTTAGCATTCGACGGTGAATCATGCGCAGGCCCATCTCATAATGCCAACTCAAGCAGACTGTCGACCTGTCCTACCAAGAATTGTAAGAAAGGAATTTACCAGTCATCTCGACCTTGACGCGATCACCCTTTTCATAGGGAATTTTTGTAACTGACATATCAAAATCAATCGCCGACATGATCCCAGTACCGAATTTTTCCTCGATCAAAGCTTTCAGCGTGGGGCCATAGACACCTATAATCTCGTAGAACCGATAGATGCAGGGATCGGTTGGAACTGCCTGTTCCCAAACCTTGGTGGGCGGTTCTTCCAAAACGCTGACGGCTTCTTGCGGCAAGGCAAGCGCTGTGACCAACGCTTGTGCCGTGTCCTTTGCAAACCCATTCATTCCCATGCAAGCGGAGTGGGTCCAAACTGGAGACATACCGATTTTCTCTGCGATGCCTTCCCATGTCAGTCCCGCCTGTTTCTTGGCGGATAGGATCATCATTGTTACGTCTTCTTTGGTCATCATGCTGGGAACTTCAAATGTATCTTTCATAGGGCATCCTCCTTTTTGGATTAGGTTGGTTCTTCATAGGCCGAGTTCTGTCAGACTGGGGCGATCTGCGGGGCGCGGGCCCTCGGGCCACAAGAATTTTCGATCTGTCTCATCGATGGGCACATCGTTGATGGATGCATGGCGCACGGCCATGTGGCCCGTATCGCTAAATTCCCAATTTTCGTTTCCATGCGCGCGAACCCACTGTCCGCGCGCGCCACACCATTCGTAACAAAAACGCACAGCGATCCTGTTTTCTGTGTGGGCCCAAATCTCCTTGATCAGTCGGTAACCTGATTCCTTGGCCCACTTACGTTCCAGAAATGCTTCGACATCAGCGCGACCGTTCAGAAATTCAGACCGGTTGCGCCATTTTGTATCAGGTGTGTAGGCCATGGCGATCTTGGCTGGATTGCGCATGTTCCAAGCATTTTCAGCGATGCGAACCTTTTTGACCGCATCCTCGTAAGTGAAGGGTGGCAGCGGTGGCCTATGCGGCGTGTGGCTGTTCATTGCTGGCGTCTTTCACTCGTTGATCGCGCGCAAAGGTGGGGTTTCGCGCGCGGGCTCCTCTCTGAGTGGCGTGGTCTTGTCGATGTGCACCGTTTCGGGCCGTTCGTCAGACCCACCAGATGGGTCCCCGGCTAGCTCTTTTGAGCGTTGTCCAAGGAACTGCACAAGATGATTGCGAATTGCGTAGTAGTTTGGATGTTCCACGATCTCGGTGCGGCTACGCGGTCTAGGGATAGTAATCTCAACCGATTCTACCACACGGGCCATCGGACCATTCGTCATCAAAAGAATGCGGTCCGCGAGCAGGATTGCCTCGTCGATGTCATGGGTGATCATAAAGACAGTTTGCTCAGTCTGGCTCCAGACGTTGATAAGCTCATCTTGGATCGTTCCGCGCGTCAGTGCGTCCAGCGCGCCAAAGGGTTCATCCAGAAGCAACAGTTTAGGCTCATTGGCAAATGCACGCGCGATAGACACGCGTTGCCGCATGCCACCCGACAACTGGCTAGGTTTGCGATGGATAGCATCGCCAGTCAGGCCAACTTTTTCCAAAAATGCGGTGGAATGTTCAACGACCTGTTGCTTTGTCCACTCAGGAAACCGTGCGGCAACAGCAAATGTCACATTTTTTAACGCGGTCAGCCACGGCAGCAACGAATAGTTCTGAAACACGACACCCCGGTCCAGACTGGGACCGGACACATGCTCGCCATCCATCTTCACAACACCGCTTGTCGGCTCAGACAAGCCTGCAAGAATGTTCATGATAGTGGATTTTCCGCAGCCAGAATGGCCCAGTATGCAAACGAACTCACCCTTTTCGACGCCAAAGGTAGAGTTTTCAAAAACCGTCATTGTACCGCCGGAACCATCGGAAAATTGCTGCGTCAGACGCTCGATCGACAGAAATGGTTTCGCCATCTTGTTTCTCCTTATTCTACGTAAGCAACAGCGCGTTGCAGGCGGGCGAATGCCGCATCAAGCAGCATGCC
>JABITU010000225.1 GCA_018668195.1 Tateyamaria sp.
GCCCAATGCGGGGCCCTCAGCATTGGCGGGGCGTGGATGCCACAAGAACTATTTTAACGTCAGCTGGCAGAACGACGCGTTTTCTGAAGCCGCTGGTGCGTATTTGAGTGCTCAGGGCGTCGGAAAAGTATTTTTGATGGCTCCAAATTATCCTGCAGGTCAGGACATGATGAAAGGCTTTAAGCGGTTCTTCAGTGGCGAAGTGACAGACGAGGTCTATACCAAACTAGGCCAAACAGACTACGCTGCTGAAATTGCGCAAATCCGCGCCAGCGATGCCGATCAGGTCTATTTCTTCCTGCCGGGTGGCATGGGTATTTCGTTCATGAAGCAATTTGCTGGGTCGGGCGTTGATAAGCCCGTAGCCGGGCCTGCGTTCAGTTTTGATCAGGGTATCCTTGGCGCAATCGGTGAAGCAGCGCTGGGCGTGAAAAACACTGCACATTGGTCCAAGGATCTGGACGTGCCAGGCAATGCTGAATTTGTTGCAAATTTCGAAGCCGAATATGGTCGTTTGCCATCGCTTTACGCGGCGCAGGGCTATGACACCGCATTGTTGCTGATGTCCGCGATGGATAAGGCAAATGTTAGTGATGCAGATGCATTCCGGGCCGCGCTTAAGGATGCTGATTTCCAGTCTGTACGCGGCAAGTTTGCTTTTGCCGACAATCACCATCCGATTCAGGATATTTATATGCGTGAAGTCGTGAAAGAGGGAGATGTCGTGACCAACAAATTGGTCGGTGTGGCAGCGACGGATCACACAGACGTTTATGGTGCCGACTGCAAGATGTAACCGACGCAGGTCTGAAATAACCTGTTTTTTTCTTCAGTAGTTCAAGTGTCTGCCGTGCCTTTTTGCGCGGCAGACATCTGTTATAATTATGTTTTTTTGTCCGAGTGAGAGAGCAGTGGCTTACAATCCGGTATCATCCCGTTGTTAGAGCACAATGCGAAAAACCTGAATCACCTAACGCTGCCTGAAATCAAAGATTTCAACGCGTTAGATGATTTGCGATGTTTCAAGTATTTCGCATGATGCTTTAATTTCTGGAAGGCTGCCCAAAAGCATTTCGCGTAATGCGTCTGAAAAGTGTTACATAGCGCTTGCTGTACATTTCGGAACTGTGCGGAACCAGGTTTTTGCAGCGTATTCCTGTCCATTTGAATTTCGGGATTGTGCAAGGATTACCTTTAGACGTTTTTCCATGTTGCTGCGAGTGAAGGCGACCATTGGGTTGGCCGCTGCCGGCGGCGGTCTCGTCCTTGGCAGAGCCGTGTTATCTTTGTGTGAGTGCCTTGATCAGCGACGGGGTCGGACGCTGTTTGCATGCGCAAATACGCCCCTCCCACCGTCCCTTTAGCGCAGCTTAAGACCACGCGAGATAATTGTGTTGACCACGAACATTGCTGCGGCGCAACATACGATTGTTGGGCCGGTTGGCGTGTCAAACTGAAACGATGCACCCAAACCGCCAAGAGCCGCAGCGCTGCCGATTGCCGCTGTTGCTATCGCCATAGACTCGGGTGAGCCTGTTAGGGGGCGGGCAGCTGCAGGGGGGATCACGAGCAGTGCGCCGATTAGAAGGGCGCCCACGGCCTTGATTGCGACGGCAACGGTCAGTGCAAGTGCCAAGGTCAGCACCAGCTGTTCTGTCTTGGCCGAAATTCCACTCGCCTGAGCGAGGTCAGGGTTCAGTGTCGATGCCAGCATACCCTGCCATCGCCAGAGCATAAGGACAATAACGACAGCGGCTCCGCCCCAAATCAAAGCAAGATCGGTTTTGGAGACAGCGAGGATGTCTCCAAAAAGGTATCCCATCAGGTCAATTCGCACGCCAGACAGGAACGAAACTGCCACGAGGCCTATGGCCAAAGCGCTGTGGGCCAGCACACCCAGCAGTGTATCCTGCGCGAGACCCCGGCCAGACAATCCTTGGACCAGCAGGGCCATTACGATCGCTGTGCTAAGCACGCCCAGCATGATCGGACCTCGGAGCGCTAGCGACAATGCAACGCCCAACAGGGCTGCGTGCGCCGTTGCATCGCCAAAGTAAGCCATACGACGCCATACCACAAAGCAGCCGAGGGGGGCTGCGGCCAGGGCTGTACCAATACCCGCCAGTGCCGCGCGTGTCATGAAATCGTCAAGCATGGGTGTGATGGTCGTCGTGATTGTGATCATGGTCATGATCGTGACCGTGTCGATAAAGCGCAAAAGTCCCCTGAGTGCCAGTTCCAAAGAGGGCGTGGTATTCCGGGGCGTCCTGTACTACATCCGGCGTGCCCTGACAGCATATATGGCCATTCAGGCACAGCACGCGATCCGATGCGGCCATGACCACGTGCAGATCGTGGCTAACCATCAGAACGGCGCAATTCAACCGATTACGCACATCCGCGATCTGAATGTAGAATGCTGCGGCCCCAGGTTGATCCAGGCCTTGCGTTGCTTCGTCAAGTATCAGGATGTCGGGTTTCAACAATAGTGCACGTGCTAGCAAAACGCGCTGGAATTGGCCACCTGATAGGGCTCGCAATTGAGAACGCGCCACCTTTGGAACACCTGCGTCGGACAGCGCTTTGGCTATGGCGGCCTTGCTTTGACGGCGAGGTAGGTTCAGAAACCGTTCCACGGTCAGTGGCAAAAGCCCATCCAGTTGCAGGCTTTGTGGGACATATCCGATGGTAAGCCCGCGTGCGCGTGTGACGGAGCCCTTGACCGGCGTCAGCGC
>JABITU010000226.1 GCA_018668195.1 Tateyamaria sp.
GGTATGATGATTGTAACTGCTGGATGTGCGGTCACACTTTGGCTGTCGGTTTGGTCTGTGCCTTTCTGGTTGGTTTATGGTGTTCTTTATGGGTCTGCAGCGGACTCGCGTTGGCATGAATGTGGACACAAGACCGCGTTCAAAACCACTTGGATGAAAAATGCAGTCTATCAACTCGCTAGTTTTATGATAATGCGTAACCACGCAATCTGGCAGGCCAGCCACGTGCGCCATCACACAGGTACAATCATAGTGGGGCGTGATCCCGAAATCGTTGCAATGCGTCCACCAAATTTGGCACGCATCGCTGTGGCATTTGTCGGGGTCGTTGATGTCTACACCGCTTTCAAGCGCATGATCCTGCACGCCAGTGGTCGAATTGATCCTGAAGAAGCCACGTATGTTGCCGCAAAGGATCACGCCAAGGAGCCGAGTCTGACGTCAAGCGTCGCGTTGTTGATATTTTTAAGAAGTACAATGCCGATATGGTCAAAGCTGGACGCCCATACCGTTACGGCTAATCTATGTTCTGGGGGCCGCAACTTGTCGGCCCTCACCTCACTGTTAAGAATGGAAACCTAATGCCCGGCACTTTGAACTTTGATGATCTAAAAACGCACGTCAGTGACGGGTCTGTTGATACTGTCCTGGTGTGTATTGTTGATATGCAGGGCCGTTTGATGGGCAAGCGTTTTCATGCGCAAGCCTTTGTCGAAAGTGGTCATGCGGAAACGCATTGCTGCACCTATTTGCTTGCTACCGACCTCGAAATGGCAACGCCTGGTGGCTATGCTTCGACCAGTTGGGAGCAAGGGTACGGCGATTATACCATGAAGCCCGATCTGGACACATTGCGCCTTGTGCCATGGCTTGAAGGCACTGCGATGGTTCTTTGCGACGTCTTGGATCACCATAATAAACCGATCACCCATTCCCCGCGTGCAATGTTGAAAACCCAGATCGCGCGCCTAGCTGAAATGGGATTTAGCGCCACAATGGCGACCGAATTAGAATTCTTCCTGTTTGAGAAAAGCTTTGATGATATCCGTAAAGACGGCTTTCGCGATCTAACCCCCATCAGCGGATACAACGAAGATTACAACATCCTACAAACTACCAAGGAAGAGGTTGTGATGCGCCCATTGCGCAACCACCTTTATGCCATGGGCATCCCTATTGAGGGGTCTAAAGGAGAAGCCGAAGCCGGCCAAGAAGAGCTGAACATCAAATATGACGAGGCGCTTGCCTGCGCCGATCACCATACCATTGCCAAACATGCCGTGAAAGAAATCGCATGGCAACATGGCCACGCCGCAACATTTTTACCCAAGTGGAGCCAAGATCGCGTTGGATCGTCCAGCCATGTACATCAATCCTTGTGGAAAGACGGTAAGCCAGCGTTTTTCGATACTGATCGGCCCAATAGTAAATCAGAATTGATGGATCACTACATGGCCGGCCTGATCAAATACGCTGCCGATTACACCTATTTCATGGCCCCCTATATCAATAGCTACAAACGCTTTGCCAAAGGTTCATTTGCGCCGACAAAAGTCATCTGGTCGGTAGATAATCGCACTGCCGCTTATCGCCTGTGTGGTGCTGGCAGCAAAGCGATAAGGGTCGAATGTCGCATACCAGGGTCTGATATGAACCCCTACCTTGCGCAAGCTGCAATGCTCGCCGCGGGTATCAAAGGGATCGAAGAAAAGCTGACACTCCCTGCGGCTTTCTCGGGTGATGCATATGAAGATACAACCTCTGCGCATATCCCCCAAAACTTGCGCGACGCAAAAGACGCGCTGCACGGATCTGATATGCTACGTGCGGCCATGGGCGATGATGTTGTTGATCACTACACCCGCGCTGCCGAATGGGAACAAGAAGAATTTGACCGCACAGTGACCGATTGGGAAATCGCACGCGGTTTTGAAAGGGCTTAAAGCTATGACTATCCAATGCATCTCTCCAATTGACGGATCGGTTTACGCGACACGCGACACGCTTTCACGCACGGAAGCTGAGGCCGCGGTCGCGCGTGCAAAGAGCGCCCAAGTCGCATGGGCTGCACGCCCCCTCGTGGAGCGTATCAAACTGGTGCAAGCAGGTGTTGCAGCCATTGGCGAGATGAATGATGAGATCGTGCTTGAGATAGCACACCAAATGGGTCGTCCTGTCCGCTACGGTGGTGAGTTCGGCGGATTTAATGAACGCGCCTCATATATGGCGGAGATTGCGGAACACGCACTGGCCCCTATTGAGGTTGAGGACAGTGATGCATTCCGCCGCGTGATCAAACGTGTGCCCCACGGTTTGGTCTTGGTCGTGGCACCTTGGAATTACCCTTACATGACGGCGATCAACACCGTCGCGCCCGCCTTGATCGCAGGCAACGCAGTAATGTTAAAACACGCGTCCCAAACCCCATTGGTGGGCGAACGAATGGCGGCCGCATTTCATTCAGTTGGTATCTCCGAGGACGTTTTCCAAAACGTATTTCTGGATCACCAGACAACATCTGCTTTGATCGCGGATCGCGCGTTTGGTTTTGTGAACTTCACCGGTTCAGTTGGTGGCGGCAAAGCGATGGAAGCGGCAGCAAGCGCTACCTTTACCGGCATCGGTTTGGAACTCGGCGGCAAAGACCCTGGCTATGTTATGGAAGACGCCAACCTTGACGCGGCTGTCGATACTCTGATTGACGGTGCGATGTTCAATTCTGGTCAGTGCTGTTGTGGGATTGAACGGATTTATGTCCACGAAAGCCTGTTCGATGCGTTCGTGCAAAAGGCTGTGGCAATTGTGAATGGTTACAAGCTGGGCAACCCGCTGAACCCTGAAACCACCCTTGGCCCAATGGCGCATGTGCGCTTTGCAGACGAGGTGCGTGGCCAAACGGCAGATGCCATTGCGGCAGGTGCAACGGCACATATCCACCCCGCGCACTTCCCCGAAGACGGTGGCGCATATTTGATGCCGCAAATCCTGACAAACGTGACCCACGACATGCGTGTGATGCGTGAAGAAAGTTTTGGGCCAGTCGTTGGTATCATGTCAGTCAAAGATGACGCCGAAGCGATCCGCCTGATGAACGATAGTAACTTTGGCCTGACCGCTTCCCTTTGGACCCAAGACGCTATCCGCGCCGAATTAATCGCAGATCAAATCGAGACAGGGACCGTGTTCATGAACCGCGCTGACTACCTTGATCCCGCTCTGTGCTGGACCGGGTGCAAAGACACGGGACGCGGTGGGGGCCTGTCTGTGATTGGCTACCATAACCTGACACGTCCAAAATCATACCATCTCAAGAAAGCATAAAGATATGAGCCTAATAGCAAACTGGTCCTACCCAACGTCTATCCGTTTTGGCGCTGGCCGTATTTCCGAAATCGCTGATGCCTGCGCTGTGGCTGGGATCAAAAAACCACTTTTGGTTACAGATCGCGGTCTAGCAACTATGGCCATCACCACCAAAACGCTTGATCTGCTTGAGGCAGCTGGCCTTGGGCGTGCGATGTTTTCTGATGTCGATCCAAACCCAAATGAAAAGAACGCCGAAGCCGGTGTGAAAGCCTATAACGAGGGCGGGCATGACGGTGTGGTTGCCTTTGGTGGTGGCTCTGGTCTTGATCTTGGTAAATTGGTGGCCTTCCTTGCGGGTCAAACGCGCCCGCTTTGGGATTTTGAAGATATCGATGATTGGTGGACCCGCGCCGACGCCGATGCGATCGCGCCAATCGTTGCCGTTCCTACGACGGCTGGAACGGGTTCAGAGGTGGGCCGCGCGTCGGTCATCACCAACTCTGTGACCGAAGAAAAGAAGATCATATTCCACCCCAAATTCCTGCCCGCAGTTGTAATCTGCGATCCAGAACTGACCGTTGGAATGCCCAATTTCATCACAGCAGGCACCGGCCTTGATGCCTTCGCCCATTGCGTTGAAGCCTTCTGCTCACCCCACTACCACCCCATGTCACAAGGCATGGCGTTGGAAGGCATGCGGTTGGTCAAAGACTACCTGCCTCGTGCATACGCCGATGGCACCGACCTTGTGGCCCGCGCGCATATGATGTCAGCCGCAGCTATGGGCGCGACGGCCTTCCAAAAGGGGTTGGGAGCAATCCACGCGCTGTCACATCCGTTAGGCGCAATCTATCACACGCACCACGGCACCACGAATGCGGTGTGCATGCCCGCCGTCCTTCAATTCAATAAGCCCGCCATCACCGAAGTGATCGAACAAGCCGCCAGCTACCTAAAGATTGATGGTGGGTTTGACGGGTTCTGTGCCTACGTGGACGATCTCAACGCATCCCTTGGCATCCCCAAAAACTTCACTGAACTTGGGATCCAAAACATCGATGTTGACCGTGTCGTAGCAGGCGCTTTGATTGACCCAAGTACGGGTGGAAACCCCATCAAGATGACGAAAGAGAACACCACCAAACTACTTCTTGAGATCGTCTAATTCTTATGTTCGACATTAAGCTTTGTTGACGGTGCTGTCAGACGAATGAGAACTCGCATCAGATTGCTAGCGCAGCCTGAAACTATGCGCTCAATAGTTGGCGCCACTCAGTAAGAGCAGCGGTTCGATTGAGCTTGAAATTGAGGCGTGAGTAGAAGTGGCGCTTCTATATCCCCTCACAACCCACCTAACCCCACACCCAGCCGGAGTAGGCTTCAGCAAGCAAACAGCTGCATAACCGCATGCCAAACCAAACATGTTTGCAGCGATGCGCAGGCGTGCGGGCGCGTGGCGGAAATAGCGGGTATGGTCAATATTGTGGGGGCGAATGTGGGGTCTAATTCCGATAAATTTATTAGTGTATTGAATTTATTTCATAAATATTAAATCCGTGGCGGACAGACAGGAATTTGAAGTTCCAAACTTGCCTAATTCCATCTAAACTATGCCTGCATGCATAAAGTTCCACGAGCAAATCAAACGCACTTCGTTTACCAAAAACTGTGCATTTTAGCACCGAAACCCTGTGTAATCCACCAACCCGCGTTAATTGCCACACAGAGCGGCAAGATTAAGGTCGAGCCCGTAAGCCGCAGCACAGACGGCGACAGACACCACTGCGATCAACCTGCCCCAACGGGTGGTCGCGACCGCTGAGGTTTTAGACGATCAAAGTCAGCCTGTGACGTTGCAATGCTGGTCGCTGTTGGCATGCCGGATGTATTTGTAGAAGACAGATCCGGCGGCGAACTGGGTGACTTTGGTCTATTAGGCTTGGGCACTGAAGCTATTGCTTTTCCCACACGCGATTTCGGTTTGGTCTTTGCCTTCACCTCACCGCCTTTGAGCCGCGTATCAAGCTTGTTGGCTAGAAAGCTTGCAGTGTTGGCAAAAGTTTTGATGTCATCAACTGCCTGTTCAAGGCTGCCACTGCCTGAGGATTTTTCGATCACATCGATAAGGCGGCGCAATTCCTCACGATCATCCATTGCTATACCCCTTACCCCGCATCCTTGGGGCCTGCAAAAGACCACCTCGGAATGACAAGTACTGGCCTACAAAAAACCGCAGCGCAGCTTTTTGCGGCTGTAGAACCCATTTCGGACACAGGCTCATAGCGCCATCCGGTCAGGCGCGCGCCACACTGCTTCCGCCTGCCTCGCTATGGCACTGTCACATAAGGCTTTAAGATTGATCAGCTTTGCGGCCCAAGCCTTATGCTCATCAGCATCTGACCCATTTAAGCGCGCCGCATAATACCCCAGTTTGTTGGAACAGATTGTCAGTGTCTCAACACTAGGATCAATGCGGTTGTAGCGCAGCACACGGATATAGCCCTCACTGCGCCCAAGCCAACTTCGACAAAACTCA
>JABITU010000227.1 GCA_018668195.1 Tateyamaria sp.
GCCCTCAACCTCTGGCCCAGTCTCTTCGATCCAGCCCGCGTTTTCGTGCCCAAGGATAAGGGGCAAGAGAGTATCAGCATTCGAGCCTGTGCGAGGTCGCCAGACACCTTCGATCATGTGAAGGTCTGTCCGGCAGACTCCCGCGCCGCCGATCCGCACAATGACATCCGACCCTTTCGATATGACCGGGTCTGGAACGTCCTCATATGACAGCCAGCTTTCCGCCGTCAGATCATCGTCATGTGAATGCAGCACTTGCGCTTTCATGCGTATTTCTCCTGCCCCAAGGCCGCTCGTCTTAGAACATCACCTCACCACCGTTTGGTGAGATGCAGCTGCCATGAAAGAAATTACCCGCGTCAGAGGCAAGAAACACAACGGCCGGAGCGATTTCGCTGACTTCGGCAAAGCGACCCAGCGGAATCGCAGCTTTCAGAGTGTCTAGCAGTTCAGTCGACAGAGGCGTCAGCAGGTCGGTATTGGTCACTCCGGGGGCAACCGCATTGACCAAGACGCCCGTGTCAGCAGATTCCAACGCCAAAGCTTTGGTCAGCGTCGCGTTCGCGCCTTTAGCGGCACAGTAGTGCGTCAGCGTCGGCGCGCCTTTGTAGGCCAGCTGCGATGTGATGTTGATGATACGACCTTCTCCGCGCGCTTTCATGTCGCGGTAGGCGGCTTGCGCCATAAAGAACGTGCCTTTGACGTGCACATTCAACATGCGGTCAAAGCTTTCTTCACTGATATCTTCGAAATTTTCTGTAATGTTGTGACCGGCGTTGTTGACCAAAATATCGACTTCGCCAAGTGCCGCTTTCGCAGAGGCATAAAAGTTGCGAACAGCTGCAACGTCAGACACATCGCAATCGGCTTCCATACACTTGCGGCCCATCGCTTCGATCTGTGCTTTTGTTTCCGCGGCCTTGTCGCCATCCCGGAAATGACAAAATGCAATGTCGGCACCCTCATGTGCCAATGCCAGCGCAATTCCCTGTCCGATGCCACGAGAGCCCCCGGACACAACCGCTGTTTTCCCTGTCAGTTTACCTTGAGACATAAATCTTCCTCCCAGAGCCGCCACAAAGCGACCACACGCCGGCTTATACCACTCTGTCCGAGTTCCAGCGTTTCGTGGGCTGTGTTGATCATTTTTGAACCAAAGCGCGTGCCCCGGCGGTGTTCAGATTTTGAAACTCGACCATAAATCGGTGTTCATTTTGTGAACAGTCCGCTTGAAGTGGTGCTATTTTGCGATCTTTAATGTAGAACCTGCACCAACGTTGGGAGGACGCTGTGCAATCTATGTTTATGAAGGCGCGAACAGCGCTTGAAACCAAAGGGCGTTTTGCGTCTGGGGCCGTCCCAGAAGAAATCGCTGACAGCTGGTACAGATGCCTCGGGCATGGGTTAGATCCAGTCGGAGAACCACTAGACGCAGACATCGGCATACACGCTCTTCGAGAAACGCGCCAAAAACACGAGAAACTGCTTCGAGTTATCCGCCCCGAACTTGAACTTTTGAGCACACAAATCGCTGGCACCAACCATATGACTGCGTTCGCCGATAACCGTGGCGTAGTGCTTGATGCGATAATGGACACAGAGTTCAGCATGTCCAAATGTGCGCGTTCTGTGCGATGCGGCACCATTTGGGATGAAAAACTGCGTGGCACAAACGCTCTTGGCCTTGCACTTCACACCGGGCGAACAAGCATGGTGACAGGAGCTGAGCACTATTTTGCCAGTCACAGCAAGGTGTCGTGCGTCGCAACACCCGTTTTCGACAGTCAGGGCCAGATCGTCGGCCTGTTGGACGCCTCATCCGAAGTCGCGGCACGACAATTCCATACTCAGGCCCTGGTCGAGCTTGCTGCGTCAAATATCGAAAACCGACTGTTCATCGAAGATCACCGCGCCAACAATATCGTCCAATTTCACCCGCGCGAAGAATACCTCAAGACGCAAAGCGTTGGCATGATCAGTTTTGACGAAAACGGCACAATCCTTGGTGCGAACAGGCGCGCCGCACAATTGCTGAATGGTCTCGACTTTGCCGGCCTGTCCCAATTCCGTGATGTTTTCAGAACTGATTTTGGAACCAACCTGTCGGCCATGCGCGGCGGTGAAACCGTTCGGCTGGTGGACTGGTTGAATTCTGCATTCTTTGCACGCATCCGTTTGTCACGATTGGCTTTGGGCACCAGTTCGCAAAACCTAGCACTTAATTTGCCGTCCACTTATGAAGTCCCCAGCCTGCCCGACACGCCTGTTTTCCGGGACGAACAGGTTCTCAACAGTCTGAGACTGGCCATACGCGCCGCAAAAATGATAACCCCGCAACATGTGATCGGCGCGCCGGGTACGGGGCGCACGACATTTGTGCAAGCCGTTCACAAAGCAAGTTGCCCAGATAAACCTCTGATTGCGATTGACTGCCGCACGGCGAACGTAAACGCAGAGAGCGATGGGTTGACCGGTGAGCTATTTGGCGGTGACAACAACAGCAGTTTTCTGATTGAGACCGGCGGCATGCTAGTTCTCGAAGACCTTTCAGAGGCAACCGGCCGCGCATCAGAGCAGCTTGCACAGTTAATCAACCGACTGTTGCAACATAAATCTTCGGCCAAATGGTCAATTATCGTTACAGAAAATGACGACCCCAAAGAAGCTGCCCATTGGCCAAAATTCGTATCGATGACATTCTCCAAGCTGCGTCAGTTGGAATTTCAACTTCCGGCCCTGAAAGAGCGAAGCGACGCGTCTTTGATAGCTGTTTCGATGATGGCGCGACTTTCAACGGACCATCAGTTGTCGCGTTCAGCAATCGACGCCATTTTTGACCTGCATGCGCCAAATACGTTTTATGATCTGGAAAAACTTCTGACGACTTTGGCCATTCAGTGCTCTGCAAGCGTTTTGCGGGCTGAACATGTTAATCGCTACATCGTCCATGAAGACCTGCGCGACGCGGTGTGTCCAAGGTGCAAGGGCAACAGCGCCAAAGAAGCCAAGTGTCGTGAAATCAATCGTGTGTTTGTGGAATGTAATGCAAATATCGCTCTTGCAGCCCGCAAACTGGGCGTATCCAGAAACACCGTTTACGCGCACACGCGCATCAGCGTCGATGAAGGCTAAGGTCAGACTTTAATATCAGGAGATGGCAGAACGCCAAAAGTTGAGCATATTCGTTAATCTCGTACAAGC
Source organism: Tateyamaria sp. (assembly GCA_018668195.1). The sequence continues at coordinate 3,202 of JABITU010000227.1, forward strand.
AAACCACAGCTTGGTACATAGAATTGGCTCAGCAATATAAGCAGCCATGGCGGCACTACAAAGTTGCTATAGAACGACAACATTCAAAAATTTCTTGATCGCTTGCTTGCTGCTTTCGACTAATCAGCTTTTCTTTTTTATATCGCCCGCATAGGCTAAGCCTTAGGAGAAATTCCACAGGGAGAATACTCATGAAGAAAATGCTTATGGCCTCTGCTGCTACAGCACTTATGGCCGGAACCGCCTTTGCAGGCGGTCACGCCAAAGAAGTCAAGATTGGTGTAATCCTAGGCTTTACCGGCCCAATTGAATCGCTGACGCCGTCTATGGCTGACGGTGCAGAACTAGCAATGAAAGAAGTCACAGATTCAGGCCTGCTGCTGGACAGCGCAACAGTCACATCCGTGCGCGCAGATAGTACATGCGTTGACGCAGGCGCTGCCACTGCTGCCGCAGAACGTCTGATCACATCAGATGGTGTCGATGGCATCATGGGCGCAGATTGTTCCGGCGTAACCGGCGCAATACTGAACAACGTGGCCGTGGCCAATGGTGTCGTAATGATTTCGCCTTCGGCAACGTCGCCCGGGCTGTCGCACAACGATAACGAAGACAACGGCCTGTTCTTTCGAACCGCACCTTCGGACGCGCGTCAGGGCGTCGTGATGACCCAAGTTCTGATGGAGGACGGCATCGATGAAGTTGCCGTGACCTACACCAACAATGACTATGGCAAAGGTCTGGCTGACAGCTTCCAAGCCGCGTTCGAGGCCGCTGGCGGCACTGTGACAATCAACGCAGCGCACGAAGACGGCAAGGCCGACTATTCGGCTGAAGTCGGTGCTTTAGCATCGGCGGGTGGCGACCGGCTTGTTGTTGCCGGCTATGTGGATCAGGGTGGCTCGGGTATTGTGCGCGCGGCACTGGACACTGGTGCGTTTGACACGTTCCACTTCCCCGATGGCATGATCGGTGCCAAACTGCAGGACAACTTTGGTGACGAGATCGAAGGCTCTACCGGACAACACCCCGGTACCGACAGCGAAGGGGCTGCAATGTTCACCGAAATGGTGGGCGGAGCATTTGACGCCACATCGCCGTTCACCCCAGAAAGCTATGATGCGGCAGCGCTGATCATGCTGGCCATGCAGGCGGCAGACTCCAAAGATAGCAACGACTATAAAGCCAAGGTTATGGACGTGGCCAACGCACCTGGGGAGCAAATCTTCCCTGGTCAGCTGGCCAAAGCGCTGCAAATTCTCAAGGACGGTGGCGAAATCGACTATGTCGGAGCGACGGCTGTCGAACTGATCGGCTCGGGTGAATCGGCGGGCAACTACCGTCAAATCGTCATCCAAGGCGGCGAGATTACGACGGCCAAGTACCGCTAAGCCGGTTCTTTAGAACCTGAACAGCCCGGATAATTTCCGGGCTGTTTGTACATCTTGAGTACCGTTTCAATACGGAACAAGAGGGAACGGAAAAACAAATGATCGTCGTTGACGACATACAGAAGCATTTTGGCGGGTTTCGCGCCGTTGACGGGGCAAGCCTTAAGATTGTGGCTGGTTCGATCACTGGGCTTATTGGCCCTAATGGCGCAGGTAAAACCACCCTTTTCAATGTGATAGCAGGTGTACTTCATCCAGACTCTGGACGAGTGACGATGGGCGGTGAAGACATCACCGCACTGCCACCACATACCCTGTTTCACAAGGGGCTCTTGCGCACGTTTCAGATTGCGCACGAGTTTTCGTCGATGAGTTGCCGAGAGAACTTGATGATGGTGCCCGGCGCACAATCTGGCGAGACTCTTTGGAACACTTGGTTTGGGCGCAAGCGTATCGCAAATGAGGAACGTGCACTTGCTGCCAAGGCGGACGAAGTATTAGAGTTTTTGACCATCGAACACCTGGCAGACCACAAGGCGGGTCAGGTTTCGGGCGGGCAGAAAAAACTGTTAGAGCTTGGACGCACCATGATGGTGGACGCCAAGATTGTCTTTCTGGACGAGGTCGGCGCGGGCGTGAACCGCACGCTGCTCAACACCATCGGTGACGCGATCCTGAGATTGAACCGAGAACGCGGTTATACATTCGTCGTGATCGAACATGACATGGATTTCATCGGACGTATTTGCGACCCGGTTATTTGCATGGCCGAGGGGCGCGTGCTGGCCGAAGGGACGCTTGACGAGATCAAGGCAAATGAGCAGGTGATCGAGGCCTATCTGGGCACGGGCCTCAAAAACAAGGATAAGGTGGGCGCATGACTGTGTTTCGCTCTCGCTGCCAGAACAAACATAGCTTTGTTCAGTTGAAGTTTGGGATTGAAGATAAAGGATCCCAACAATGAAGATGGCAGAAATTCGGATGCGCCGAAACCAAATCCAAAAAACACGGACAGGCCTATGAATACCTCTGAGGCATTCCTTATCGGTGAAACAATGACGGGCGGCTACGGCGCCGGGCCTGACATTTTGCACGACTGCACCATTGCCGTAAATCCGGGCGAGATCGCCGTTATTGTTGGCCCCAACGGTGCTGGCAAATCCACAGCGATGAGGGCCGTGTTTGGCATGTTGGACATTCGGCAAGGCTCTGTGCGTCTGGATGGAGAAGACATCACCATCCTATCACCACAAGATCGTGTTGCCCGTGGGATGGGTTTTGTTCCCCAGACATCCAACATCTTTACCTCGATGACCGTCGAAGAAAACCTCGAAATGGGGGCTTTTATCCGCCGCGATGATTTTTCGAAGACAATGGCGCAAGTCTATGATCTTTTTCCTATTCTCGCCGAAAAGCGCCATCAGGCTGCCGGCGAGTTGTCAGGCGGCCAACGTCAACAGGTGGCCGTGGGGCGCGCGTTGATGACCCAGCCCAAAGTGTTGATGCTGGATGAACCGAC
>JABITU010000228.1 GCA_018668195.1 Tateyamaria sp.
CAACGTCACGTCGACTGGCGACGCCTGCGCGAGCGATGACTTTGGCAATACGGTCGCCTGCAGTAGCAGAAGTGGTGGTTTTATCTTTTGAGTCTTTTGTCATGTCGCCCGCTCTAAACTATCCTGTGCACTTGCGAAAGCACGGGTTTTGATGGCAATTGAAACTATGGTTTTTAAATCCTTTATGTCCGAGGCGCTGGTTCAAGCGCGCGCTGCCGCTGATCGGGGCGAAGTGCCCGTGGGCGCGGTGATCGTGGATGGGGTAGGACAGGTGATTGCATCGGCTGGAAACCGCACCCGCGAATTGAATGACCCAACAGCTCATGCCGAAGTGTTGGCGATACGGGCGGCCTGTTCGGCTTTGGGCGTTGAACGCCTGCCAAGTTGCGATCTGTACGTTACGTTAGAGCCATGCCCGATGTGCGCCGCTGCAATCAGCAACGCCCGTATAGGGCGGCTGTATTACGGCGCGAGCGATCCTAAGTCCGGCGGGATAGAGCAGGGGCCGCGAGTGTTTTCACACACACAATGCCACCACGCGCCAGAGGTTTATGATGGGATTGACGCGGGTGCGTCGGGGGATTTGTTGAAGGCGTTTTTTAAGGGGCGGCGTTGAGGGGCGAGGCTGATATGGATTTCCAGTGAGCCTCGGGGCAATCAACAGAACCTGATCTTGGATTTCGATGCGCATGCTCGCGTGGCCAACCAGATAATGTTCATGGTGGGGTCCTGTTTATTGCGTGGTTGGCCATCCTGTTTAAAAATATAAGGGTGATTAGTCGCTCACTTGATGGACTTCGATTATGTTGCCATCGGGATCGTAAAAGAAGATTTGGTGCCATTCGACGGCCGCAGAGTGTCCATAGTCAGAGTATGGGACGCCTTTTGCTTCAAGATGGTTTTTGAACGCTTCGATGTTATCCGTTCGATAAGCGATGTGGCCTCGTTCAACCGGATTGACGGCGTGACCGGTTTTAAACCCGATGCTCAGGTCCTTTTGCGCGATGTGGGTTTGAATCGCGCCATCAGTGCGAAAGGCCAGCTGGCCTGCATACCCTTTGGTTTTCTCTTGTTTTGGAACGTCGACGGTGACGGGTGGCAGCATCAGAACATCGTTATAAAACGCATCCATTTGGCTGACATTTTCGCTGCTAAAGCTGACATGATGTAGGACCAGTTTCATTTCCACACTCCCTTGGCTGTGCAGTCTTAAGTAGTTCATAAACTTCCTGAGGCGTCCATACCCCTGACCCAAGCGAATTCAGGAGTAACCACCCACTTGCGAGGGGGACGTGGGCACGTTAAACCGCGCACAAGCAGATAAGGGATCCCCATGTCGATTGATACAAGCACCGCCGCCCGCGTCGCCAAATTGGCCCGCATTAAAGTTGAAGACGATGCGCTGCCAGCATTGGCCGCTGAGTTTAACAATATTCTCGGCTTTATTGAGCAACTCAATGAGGTGGATGTGGATGGCGTTGAGCCGATGACATCTGTTACCCCGCAGCGCCTTAAGCGCCGTGGGGATGTGGTTTCGGATGGATCGCAGCAGCAAGCTATTTTGAAGAATTCACCTGATGCGCGCGAAGGTTTCTTTGCTGTGCCTAAGGTTATGGAGTGAGCCACGTCTGAATGACGCGCTCAAGCAGCCCTGCGCTGCACCCTGATTTGAGAAAGATGAAAAGATGACAGATCTAAACACACTTGGATTAGCTGAGGCCCGCGACGCACTTCGTGCTGGCTCTACCACGTCTAAAGAATTGACTGAGGCTTGTCTGAAAGCCATCGAGGATGCAGGTGTGCTTAACGCATTTGCCCACCACACCCCTGAGATCGCGATGGAACAGGCGGCAGCGGCCGATGCCCGTATTGCTGTGGGTGATGCCCCTGAGATGTGTGGCCTGCCAATCGGGATCAAAGATTTGTTCTGCACCAAAGGTGTGCCGTCTCAAGCGGGTTCACGTATTTTGGAAGGCTTCTTGCCAGAGTATGAATCAACCGTGTCTGGCAACTTGCTGGGCAGTGGTGCGGTTATGTTGGGTAAACTCAACATGGACGAATTTGCCATGGGTTCCTCTAACGAGACATCCGTTTACGGCAACGCGATCAACCCTTGGAAAGTTGACGAGCGTCAGCTGACCCCAGGTGGATCATCCGGTGGATCTGCGGCAGCTGTTGCGGCTGATCTATGTTTGGCTGCGACTGGGACAGACACCGGTGGTTCTATTCGCCAGCCAGCGGCTTTCACGGGCACTGTAGGCATCAAGCCAACTTATGGCCGTTGTTCACGTTGGGGCGTGGTCGCGTTTGCCTCTTCCCTTGATCAAGCTGGCCCAATGACCAAATCGGTACGCGATGCGGCGATCATGTTGGAAACGATGTGTGGCTACGATCCAAAGGACAGCACCAGCGCTGATTTGGCAGTGCCGAACTTTGAGGCCCTGATGACTGGTGATATTCGCGGCAAGAAAATTGGTCTGCCAAAAGAATACCGCATGGACGGCATGCCCGCTGAGATCGACAAACTATGGGCCGATGGCGCTGATATGTTGCGTGACGCGGGTGCTGAGATTGTTGATATCTCGCTGCCACACACGAAATATGCATTACCAGCGTACTATGTGATTGCGCCTGCTGAGGCATCTTCGAACCTCGCACGTTATGACGGTGTTCGCTACGGTCACCGCGCCACATTGGACGCGGGCGATGGCATCACAGAGATGTACGAGAAAACCCGCGCTGAGGGATTTGGACCAGAGGTGCAGCGCCGCGTAATGATCGGGACATATGTATTGTCTGCTGGTTTTTATGACGCCTATTACAACCGCGCCCGTCGCGTACGCACGTTGATCAAGAAAGACTTTGAAGACGTGTTTGCG
>JABITU010000229.1 GCA_018668195.1 Tateyamaria sp.
ACCTGACGGGCCGCATGATCCCCAGCAAGGATTAGAGCGTTACGCGAAAAACTTGAATCCCTAACTCTCCCTGAAATCAACGATTTCAGAGCGTTAGAAAATACGCAATGTTTCAGATGGTTTATCGAACACTATAAAGTGCCAATGATCCCTCTTCATCTTGCCAATTAAGCTCCGGGGGCGCGCGCTTGCGCGGGGGCAGAGCCCCCTTTACGGCCTGTACTCCGTCCATTACCCCTAAATTGCACAAGCCCCACCAGATGGCAGGGCTTGTGTGTTCAGAAAATACGCGTTTATCTATTTCTGCTTGTAGCGAGCCTTGATCGGTGCCCACAAACGCTTGTTTGTAAGGTACAACAGTACCGACAGAAACGTCAGGAATAGCACGCCAACAAATCCGGCTTGCTTGCGCGCCATCATCTTTGGTTCTGCCGTCCACATCAGAAACGCTGCAACGTCTTCGGCCAAGTGATGCAGGTCATTTGCATGACCGTCTGCGAATTCCACATCCTCGCCATATAACGGTGGTGCCATCGAGATATAGCCGCCGGGGTAGGCAGTATTTTCATACAGAACTGTCCCAGCTTCTTCTTTCTCATTGCCAGTATATCCGCTGAGTAACGCAGCAATATATTCGGGTCCGCCGATACCCTTCATCAGCTGGTTTATGCCCAGCCCGTAAGGTCCGTGAAAACCCGCGCGTGCCTTGGCCATTAAGCTTAGGTCAGGGGCGTTCTCCAAAGACGACTCAGGGAAGTGGTCGTTTGGGGTAGCCGCGCGAAAGTCATCCAGCTCGGGGTCAAATACTTCGTAGTATTCAGCATAAGCACGAACTTGATCTTTGGGCAGGTGCGGACCACCTTCATCGCTGAGGGTCCGGATCGGGACAAATTTCAGACCGTGGCACGCAGAACAAATCTCGGTGTAGATTTGCAAGCCGCGCTGCAACTGGTTTTGATCGTAGCTGCCAAATGGACCGTCAAAAGAGAAATCAACATTCTCTACGTGACCGCCATCACCGGCGGCAAAGGCTCCGGTGGACAACGCGAACGTCGCCACCATGGTTGCTGCGAGTTTCTTCAACATCTGCAGTCTCTCCTTATTCCGCAGGCTGCACAGAGGGGGCGGAACCCGCACTCTTGGCAGCAACTTTTGCGGCAAAGTCTTGTTCGATGGTATCAGGCTGCGCATCTGGCTTTTCTATCACGCCCAGTAGGGGCAGAATCACCAGAAAGTACGCAAACCAGTAGGCGGAACCGATTAGTGCTATGTAGGGATAGATCCCCTCGGCCGGGCGCGCGCCGACCCATGTCAGAACAAAGAAGTTCACGACAAACAGCCAGAACCACCATTTGAACATCGGGCGATATCGGCCTGAGCGAACCGATGACGTGTCGAGCCATGGCACCAGCGCCATTACGACAATCGCACCAAACATGGCCAAAACCCCAAAGAACTTGGCGTCGATGATACCGCCGGTCAGAAAGCTTGCCGCAATAACTACCCAGACGTCCCCGTCAAAGGCGCGCAGGATCGCGTAGAACGGCAGGAAGTACCACTCAGGCACGATGTGCGCAGGTGTAGCAAGCGCATTTGCTTCAATGTAGTTGTCCGGATGTCCCAAATAGTTGGGCATAAAGCTGACCACAGCAAAGAACACCGCCAAGATAAGCGCCAGTGCAAACAAGTCCTTGATCACGAAGTAGGGCCAGAAGGGCAGCGTGTCTTTTGCCGCGTCTTCCTTAGATGTGCGCCGTACATCTACACCCGTTGGGTTATTATTCCCTGTGGTATGAAACGCCCAAATATGCAGGATGACAAGACCCGCAATCACAAACGGAAGCAAGTAGTGCAGGCTGAAAAAGCGGTTCAGCGTGGCGTTGTCCACCGCGGGCCCACCAAGCAACCAAGTTTGCAGCGCCTCACCAATAAATGGAATTGCTCCGAACAGTCCGGTGATCACAGTTGCGCCCCAGAACGACATCTGGCCCCAAGGCAGAACATAGCCCATAAACGCGGTGCCCATCATCAACAGATATATAAGCATACCGATGATCCACGTAATCTCGCGCGGGGCTTTGTAAGAGCCATAGTAGAGGCCGCGAAAGATGTGCGCATACACCGCAACAAAGAACAACGACGCGCCATTCATGTGCATATAACGCAGCATAGCGCCACCGTTCACGTTGCGCATGATGTGTTCAACCGACGAGAAAGCCAGATCAACATGGGGCGTATAATGCATAACCAGAACGATGCCGGTGATGATCTGCAGCGCCAGACAGAACGTCAGTACGATGCCCCAGATCCACATCCAGTTCAGATTTTTGGGGGTTGGAATCATTAGCGTGTCATACAACAGGCCTACAATCGGCAACCGCTTGGCCAAACCCTTTTCCCAGGCCGCCTTTGGTTCGTAATGGTCGTGAGGAATTCCAGACATTTTTTCTTTCTCCCTTAACCCAGTTTGATCGTGGTATCGTCCACGAATTGCGCAACGGGCACTGGCAGGTTTGTCGGTGCGGGGCCTTTGCGAATGCGGCCAGATGTGTCGTAGTGTGAACCATGGCAGGGGCAGAACCACCCGCCAAAATCGCCCGCGTCGCCCAATGGCACACAGCCTAGGTGCGTACACACACCCATCATCACCAACCATTCGCCGGCTTCGTCCAACGACCGATTTTCGTCTGATGCGTCAGCACCAAAAGCTGCATTGGCGTTTTCAGCGCCTTGATCGGGCAGATCACTCAGGTCTACTGATCGCGCTGCTTCAATTTCTTCGAGCGAGCGGCGACGGATGAACACCGGCTTACCGAGCCATTTTACGGTCAGCTGGGTTCCGGGCTCCAGGCTACTCACATCGACCATGATCGACGAAAGAGCCAGAACGTCGGCCGAGGGGTTCATTTGATTGACCAGCGGCCATACGGCGGCCGCTGCCACGACCGCACCAGCACCACCTGTGGCGTAGTACAGAAAATCGCGGCGCTCGCCGTCGTGTTCTTCTTCTGCGTGGGACACGGGGATATCTCCAGTTTCCAACGGTCCTAGGGACCAATACGACTTGTGCCCAGCGCATGAGCGCACGGCCATTCTCACGGCTATTTAGCGGGGTGATGGGCCCACGTCCAGCATACAAACTGGTGCACGTGGTCGCAGGGGGATGGATTAAGCAGTTGTAAAGATTCAAGTCTACTCCCGGCGCCTCAGGCGTACATGCCTGCGCTGTAATGGATAAACGTCAAACTGCCGGTCTGGTGGTTTGGCCAGCCACAGCGCCGAAATAAACTGCAAATTTTACACACGGCTTCAGTTGCTGAATGCGTTTCAGCCAACGGGCACGGTCGCCTGCATAGATGACCTTTGGGAAAATCCCTCATACCAAGATGCCAAAGCCTCGCGATCACCACGCCAATTGCGCGAATCCAGCCGGAAATCAAGATAGCCCAAAGCACATCCAACAGAGATCTGACCCATTGTCACCGGCCCTGACAAATGGCTTGCCCAACGGGTGTTCAGCGCATCAAGGGTGCGGCCAATCTTGTCCCATTGCGCCTCGATCCACGCCTCTGACTGCTGCTCAGCCGGACGCAGGCGGCCTTCGTAGATCATGGCAACACCGGAATCCATAATGCCGTCACCTGTTGCCTCAAGCGTCAGATGATCCCAGCGTCCTGGGCCAGTTGGATAAAAACCGCCGCCAAAAAAATCATCCAGATAGACGGTAATCACCCGACTATCATAGAGCGTCACGCCCTCAGGCCGTTCAAGAGCTGGCAGCTTGGCCAATGGATTCGCAATTTTCAATTCAGCGTCAGAGGCCAGCGCGGTGGTAGCCACCGCATGCAGCGCGACGGCATCCGTCTTTTGCAACTCATGCAGCAAAACGACGACTTTGCGCACGAACGGTGACGCTGGTGAATGATAAAGCTTCATGGGGGGTCCTTGTGATGTTTTTCTTACCCTAGCAGAGCGTTCAGGCCTGTCCATCTGCGCCGCGCATCAAAGCGACAAGGATTGTTGTCTCGCTTCCCATGCCAAAGGCTTCCACGTGATCCGCCGCCTGCAAGCGCGCGTTGTCAGGCTTGTTTTGGCTCAGCTTCCAGGTTCCTTCCACCGCCGTAATCGTCATACGAAACGGAATGATCTGCCGCATCATGCGATCCAGTACATCTGGTTCCATTTTTGTGGTCTTCCACGGGGCTTTGGGCACAAGTTGGTTTTCGAAATAGGCCGATTGGCGATCAAGCAAATCACGCATTTCATCTTGCGGACGACGCTCCAGT